>JBEBHM010000007.1:0-34070 GCA_040080875.1 Pirellula sp. | reverse complement strand
GATATCAACTTCGGAAAGGAACCGTAGGCTCGCGGGTGCGACGCGGACAAACTGCCATTGTCGGGGCCGACGTCAGTGCAAAAGGAAATGAAGTCTTGTTGTAGGGCGAGCACCTTGTTGGCCTCGGACATGCTCTGAGGCAGTGCAAAAGCGCTGGCGCGAACGAGCGACGCGAACGTTTCCCAAGGGTCCTCCTGGTGAATCTCGGCGATCTTCGAAATGGATTGACCAAACTGCTCGGCGTATCGACGCTCGCTCGTTTGGCCAATGATGACCCGTCCCCAATCCCGATTGACGTTGCGATACCAATTCTCCCAACCGTCCGCGGATTCCATTTCTTGCCGGACCTCTTTTCGGAAATCAGGGTCATTCCATTTGCGAAGAAAGGCTTCACGTCCCGCCGCAAAGTGTCTTGGGTGGACAAAGGCGCTGATCTCAAGGCCGTTGTTGATGTAAGGATAGATATCGGCGGTGACGGAATGACCGCTGGCTCGCGCGGCTTTGATTTTGGCGATGGCTAACGGCATTTTGCCCCAGTTTTGTTGGCCTGCGGTTTTGAGGTGAAAAATATGGACGGGAACTCTTCCGACTCGACCGATTTCAACCGCTTCGTCGATGGCTTCGAGCAGCTTGTCCCCTTCGTTTCGCATGTGCGTGAAGTACGCGCCTCCAAATTCTCCCACGACTTTTGCCAACGCAGCAATCTCTTCGGTTTGTGCGAACGTGGCGGGAGGGTAGATGAGCGCGGTCGACAACCCGATGGCGCCCGCTTGCATGCTCTCGCGCACCAGTTCTTGCATTTGCAATAGCTCGCTCGGTCCCGGTCTGCGGTCCACCGCACCGAGGACCATGCGGCGGACTTGAGTATGTCCCACGCTTTGGGCCACATTCACTGGCAAGCCATGCATATCCAACAGTGCCATATATTCCGCCATGGTTGTCCAACCCTTGCGCAACTCCTCGTTGTGATCGACGGGCGCAGCCGAGATACCTTCGCCTGCGTTGATCGTCGTGATACCTTGAGTCAGTAGATTCAATGCAGACTTGGGATCATTCACCATGGGTGAAGCGGATTGGCCCATCATGTCGATGAAACCTGGCGCTACGATCAGTCCGGTCGCGTCGATCACCCGCGTGGCATCCGTGGCCTGGAGCTTGCCGATCTTTGCAATTTTCCCGTTTCGTATTCCAACGTCGGCGACGAACCAAGGCGCACCTGTGCCATCGACGACCTTGCCACCTTGGATCAAAACATCGTATCGCTTGACGGTGTCGTCTTGGAGCGTATCAGGTTCCTGCGCCGCACAATTGTGTCGCGAAGCGCCGAGAATCGAGACAAGTAAGCAAATGCGTATGGCAAAGCCAGCAAAGTGTTTCAAAATCATGGTGCAGGTCCGAATCGGAAGGAAGACTTGTAGTTGTTAACCGCCGGTAATCCATCGCGTGGGTTGTTCCAGTCCTACGGGGCCCAGTACAAGCGACAAAAAATGATAAACAACGGGAGGCACCAAAACCAAGCTATCGAAGCGGTCCAACCAACCTCCGTGGCCAGGCAGTATCGATCCAAAATCCTTGATGCCTATGTCTCGCTTGATCGCGGACAACGTCAAGTCCCCTAACTGCCCAACTGCACTGATCAATCCACCTAGACACAGGAGCAGCCACACATGGTCCATAGCCGTTCCTCGAAACATGCAGTGAAACAACCCAGCGACCAATATGCTTGTCAAGCAAAGTGCTCCTACGGATCCTGATATCGTTTTGCCGGGACTTGTGTTTGGAATCAGTTTCGGGCCCTTGATGAGTTTGCCACAACAGTACGCGAAGATATCGTTTGCCTCGACAGCCAGAATCGTGCTCAACAAAAGCGGTCGATATTGGGCATTGTTGGTCAACAACCCGAGATAGCTCATCGAAAAGCCAAAAAGCAAAAATCCTAGGACACCGAGCGATGTGCGTCGAATGAATCCGTGAGGTTGATCTTCTGTAACGGACAAAACCACCAACAATCCGACTCCCAACGAACTGCATGCAAAAAAGAGCCGGTCGAAATGATCGATCGAGGCAAAGGCCAATACCGTGACGCAAATTGCGAAAACGACCTGAATGAGCCGGTTGCCTTGTATTCCGACCGTTCTTGCATACTCCCCATGACACAACATGCAAAGTAACCAGACGGCTAGTACCGTGTACAAAGCGCCCATCAAGATGGGTGCGACAATTGCAACAACGAGGAGCACCCACGAATTGAATCTGGCATTCAACTCCAATTGAGTGGACTCCGAAAATTTGTTTGTCCTCTTTCCCCACACAATGATCAATTTGGAGCCAGCCATCGCCAGTACAATGGCGGAGAGGATTCCAACCGTGACGGGACTTTCGAATGCGCCTTGCGGGTCGACAAGCCTAGCCCACGCCGCAGACTCAAATAGATTCATTCTGACAACTCTGTTTCTTTCTTGGATTGGATCCGAAGGGCTCGCTGAATTTTGTCGACCCGTCGGAAAACAGTAACAAGTTCCCCCACCAGCACGATGACAAGCGCCACGGTCATCCAGCTCGCGTTTGGCAACACGGGTACGCCAATCCAATACGTGATGGGAATGCAGGCGGACGCGAGCGCTGCGACGGTCACCACCAGCATTCGATGTTGTTTAGCCATCGGACCACAGTAGATTTGCGGCGCACCCGCCACGCGACCTTCGGCCCGGATGTAGGCGATAAAGATCGCGAGGATAGTTGTCCAATAGCCCAACAATGGATTGCCACCGCACGCATAACCGCAGCCAATCAGGACGGCCGCGTCCGAAACACGGTCAGGCACTTCATTGAACAACTCTCCGACTGGGGATGCAGTTTTGCTTTCGATGGCCACCATGCCGTCGAGCATGTTGGCGATCAAGCGGAGTTGAACGCATAGCGCACCCAGGGCAAACCCAGCGATTCGAAACCACCCAACCTGTGTCGCCGCAAAGCAGATCCCGGCCAGGATGCCCGCCAACATTCCGAGCGTCGAAATGAAATTCGCGGACCAGCCGTGAGTTGCCAGCACGTGCGCCAATCGTTTGGACCATTGGTATTCGCGAGACTTGATCGGTCTGCGATCGATTTCGTTCACATCCATCTAGGTGACATCATCAAAGTAATTATTCTCGTACGGTGGGTTCAAGGATGCTGAATCGCTTGTTGGTTGAATCGACGTCGGCCATGGCTCCGATAGGCATGGTGAATTTCTCTTTGACATGACCTACGGGAAAGTTTGCGAGGACAGGAATATTTAGCGAAGCCAGTCGCGACTTCAGGACGCTCTCTACATTCGTTGAACCAGTCGAGTCGTCCGTCTCGGTAAACTGTCCCAATACGATCGCCGCGCACGATTGTAGCTTGCCCGCCAGCCACAACTGAGTCAACATGCGATCGACTCTGTATGCTTTTTCCCCTACATCTTCCAAAAAAAGGACCGCGCCCTGCGTGTTGATTTCAAAGGGCGTACCCATGGTCGAAGCGATCAAAGTCAAGTTCCCGCCTACGATCCGACCATTGGCTTTGCCCGAAACCAGCGTCACAAGCCCTTTGTCATCCTCATAAACAACTTTCTGCACCGGTGTCTGAGGCGGCGTGGTATAGACCATGGGCAAGAACCACTTTTGCGTGAATTCGTCCAGTGACGCAGCTGCGATGGGGCCGTGAAAGGCCACGAGATTGCAGCGCTGGTAAATGGCGTTCACGAGCGCGGTGATGTCGCTATACCCGGAGATGACTTTAGGATTTTTCTGAATTGCATCGAAGTCAAGCAACGGCAAAATTCGCATCACGCCGTATCCACCGCGCATACAGACGATTCCGTCGATATCAGGTCGATTCACAAACTCCATGAACTCCGCTGCTCGCACTTCATCTGGGGCCGCTAAAAAACTAGCGGCTCCGTGGGCGCCAGCCAGCACGGACTTAGCTACGACGATTTCAAGCCCCAGCAGTTTCATGGCTTGCTCAAAGGCTCGCAGTTTCGTTTCGAGGTCCTCTTTGGAAACACCCCCGGCGGGAGCAGGAATGCCAAGCTTCATTCCGGGCCTAAGAGCTCTTGGGAGCGTGGGCGCCCGAAGCGCGTTATTCGCTTGAGCCAGTGACGCCGCGTCGGCTTGGCTGGACCCAAAACTTGAAATCGCAGCCAAAGCGCCGCAACCGCCGACAGCCGATACAAAGTCCCTGCGATTCGAAGGAAACATACTCATCGTGATTTACTCATCGTTTGCGCACCGATTCAAATTCTACGCGACGTTTTGTGAGTGGATGAACCAAGGAAAGCCACTCCGCATGCAGGCCCATCGGTTGGTCCTGCAGACTGCAATCGCTCGGTTCGCGTATCATGCCTCCTGGTCCGTAGAGAGGGTCATTCACGATTGGGAATCCCATAGATGCCAAGTGGAGACGAATCTGGTGTGTGCGTCCGGTGGATGGTCGGGCTTGGATCACCGACGTGCCATCGGCCAACCGTTCTAGAACCTGAAACTCTGTCCGAGCCGATTGACCATGCGGATCGATGGTCCTGCCACCGTGGCGGAGCGGCAGCCGGCTGATCGGCAACTCGCAGGTCAGTTCTTGCCAAACGGGGTGTCCAGTCACGGTGGCCATGTAGCGTTTGATGACTTGACCCTCGGTAAATTGCGATTGTAGAAAATGCGAGTATTTGAACTTTCGAACAAACACCACCACGCCTGTGGTGTTGGCGTCAAGACGATGGGCAGGCCGAATTTTTTCTGGATGGTACGCAGCCATCAAGATCGATTCGAGACTGTTGAGGTTGAATCGACCAGAGGGATGCATGGGCAGTGGTGCGCTCTTGTCGACAACAACGATCGCCGCGTCCTCGTGCACCAAGTAAATATCGGGGTTGATCTTGGGTTCTACGTAGTTGGGAACAGAGTGCAAGAATCGCTCACCTTCTCGGACGGGTTGAGTTGGGTGAGGAGGCCGTGTCTGCAACGATGTTCCGATGGCTACGGGAGCTCCAATTTCGCCTGAATCGATGGCGGCCAGCCACTGTTCGCGGCTATATCCCGGATAAAACTCGCCGAGAGCATCCACCAGGGGCATTCCGGCACATCGTTGTGGGATGGAGATCCAACGTTTGTTCACGTACGGTGTCGAACCGCGTTGTTCGCAAGCGATGGCGATGATGCGAGCTTGCCGTTTAGCGATGAGCGACCGCAATCGTTCTTCGGGAGTTTGATAACAATAGGGGCAGGACTTGGCTGGCACATACATATCTGAGAGCAGCTCCGACGGAGTCAATGAATGCTTGCACGCAAAACATTCGCCATTATCGGATTGGTTAAGGCTTGGTTCGACTGCGACTCGCTGGTCAAAGACAAAACAATCGCCATGGTAGTGGGCATGTTGGCACTGTTCAAAGTACTTGAGGATACCTCCGTCCAATTGATAAATCTCTTGAAACCCAAGTCCCTTCATATAGGGTCCTATTTTTTCGCATCGGATCCCACCGGTGCAAAACATCACCACAGGTTGGTTCTTGATTTCGTCAGGCAATGAGGCCGCAGCCTTTGGGAATTGGCGGAAATTCCGGATATTCAAATCGATCGCGTTTTCGAACGTGCCCAATTGAACTTCGTAGTCGTTCCGGGTATCGAGCATGGTGATCGGTCGCCCCTCGTCCAGCCAATGCTTTAGTTCGGAGGGTGAAATCTTGGGGGCAGCACCCTCGACGGGCTCGACTTGATCCAATCCGACAGGAATGATCTCTCGCTTGATCTTGACCAACATTCGGTTGAAGGGTTGGTAGTCGGTTAAGCTTTCTTTGACTTGCAGATCCGCTAGTTCGGGCAAGGCACGCGCTCGACTTAAGAGGGTGTCGATCGAGTCCCGCGCTCCTGCCAAAAAAAGATTGATTCCTTCGCCGCTTAGCAAAATGGTGCCCCGAAGATTGAGTCGTTTGCACAGGCTCTTGAGCTCGTCTCGCTTGGTTTCAAGATCCGTCCAACGAACGAACTTGTAGGCAGCAATATTGACGATGGTTTCAGTCGAGGTAGTGGACATGTACGGTCGAGTAAAAATTAACTCTCGGAGTTGGAACTTAGGGCAAGCGTCTGAGTTGACTTAGATTGTAATTGGGTGCGATCAACTATCATCGGGATGAAGGGGGTCGTTCGGATCAAAGAAGAAGTCGCCGAGTCCCATCGGCAGTGTATTTCCCCCAACGGCTTTTTGTTTCCTCTTGGCGGCAGCCGACAAATCAAGGGCTTCGTCACCCAGGCACGCTTGGAGTGCTTCACGCCACGCATGGTCTTTGGAAACGGGATGGTCTGATTTTTGGGAGAGGCGTTTCAGTGCATAGCGGAGTACGTTGATTCCATCGCGAGCAGAAAAATCGAGTTTCAGCGAGTGTGCGTTTTGAAGAAAATCGACCGTCATCGCCAACACTTCGGCTTCTGCGAACGGCAAATGATAGCGCAGGATTTCCAGCTCGTCCTTTCGGTTGGGAAAACCGACCAAAAGGGATGGTTGTAGGCGACTGAGAATGTAATCGGGAATTTCGTAGGTCGAATCGTCCTGATTCATCGTGACCGCACAACGAAACTCGCGATGGGCGGGGATGGAGATACCCGCCACGATCGATTCGACGTAGCGGCGTTGATCCAAAAGGGGAGCTAAGGACGCCCATGACTTCTCGTTCATCCGATTGCCTTCGTCTAGAACGCAAACGCCGCCACGGATCATGGCCGTCACTAACGGCGAAGCGTGATAAGCGATCTTTCCGCTGCTGGACAAGACGGGAGTGACCAATAAATCCTCGGGGCGAGTGTCGGCAGTGCACTGATAAATGTAGAGTTCTTGATCCCGAGCTGCGGTTGCGGCCATGGCCAGCGCAGTCTTGCCCACGCCAGGAACACCGATCAAGCGAGGAGTCAACGGCAGGTCCGCATCGTCCACGGTCAGCCAGCAGGCTGCCAATTGACGCAAGGGTTCCGGTTGTCCAATCCAGCGGCTCGTATTGGCAATTGGTTTTCCCAGCGTTAATGTGACTCCATCGATTGTCACCGTTTCGTTCATGCGTTCTTGTGTCCTGCGTTGGATGAGAAAAGGTCCATTGGGTAACGTACCGGCATTGGATCTTAGACGCAACTCGCGAAAATCCAAGTTTAACGATTGTAGGGGCTGCGACAGTCGAGCATGTTAAGCCGTAGGGATCGTAACGTTTCTACGCGAAACTGTGCTTTTTTCTCTTTGACATTTTCGAAATCGCTTAAGTTCATTCTTCATTATCGGAAGGCCACTGGATAAATTGAGGAGGTAATTCAGTTTCTCGATTCTTAACCAACCAAAGCGGTCATGTCGCAATTGCCTATGCCGATGGAAAGCGAAGTGGAGCTATTGCTCCGCAACGCACAACTCCGCGATGAACTAGAACCCTACTTGGATGAAGCGGTAGATCTGGTTTCCATTCGACACATGTCGCTCGCCGAGGAGAACGATTTTCTGGCATCTATCCTGGCATGGGAAAGAGCGCCAACGCTGCCGATCAGTCAGTGGTTTGAACCCGAACTCAGGCTTCCCAAGCCAGATTCTCTCACCGATGAGGAACTAAGTGCTCATTTGTGGCAGACGATCCGCCAATTGTATAGTCAACGCATTGTTCTGGCTCTAACCGACCATCTGAGCGATCGCCAACTTTACTGCCTCATTGTACGGGATATCTTGCCAGCATACGAAAAGCGTATCGCCGAGCATCGCAATTTCTTGCATTGGCATTGCTTGCAAGACAACGACATGGAGGGCTGGCTAAAGTACTACGCTACGGATGCAGAGCGAGACCAATGGCAGGACGAGAATGGCATGGACCCTCCGGCCAAGCAATCGCCGCCTTACCCGCGTCAAATGCCCCGCAAGCCCAGCAACTTGAATTAACTAACAGTTGCACAAGCATTGTTTGGCGGCGCGCGGGCGACAGTTGCACAATTCTCCGAATTGTTTGAGCCTGACCACTGCGATCGTTTTGCTGCATTCGCCTAATCCAAGTCCATCAGGTGAACTGACCAGACTAAGGATTTAGAGCATCCGGTTCTTTCGCTTGCAGACCAACCAATATCAGCCTGTCTTCCCTTCGGAAGACTCCTCATCGGCCCAATCGATCAGCCGATAGATATCCTTGAGTGGAAGATTAGTTTGGATTGATTCTAAAGAGAGAGTTGCATCGAGCCCTTGGTACACGCTGAGCAACCAGTCACCGTTCGGCTGTCGCTTGAATCGCTCGACGACAGGTTCTTCCTGAGAAACAAGCACATATTCATTGAGCGAATCTATCTGCCGGTAGAAGCTGAACTTTTTGCCACGATCGTAGCTTTCGGTTGACGGCGAGAGTACTTCGACTAGCACACTGGGGTTGGTGATGGCATCCGGGTCGACCTTGTCCCCCTCGAGCTCGCCGCACACCACCGAGACGTCCGGGTACGTGCCCATGTCCAGTTTGGAGATCCGCATGCGCTGGTCGCTCATAAACGGACGGCAAGGAGCACCACTCAGTTTCGCGTGCAGAGCGGCAAAGACGTTTCCCGAGATGGTGTTATGCTTTCTGGATCCGCCAGCCATGGAGAAGATTTCACCAGCATGGTATTCGCTTTTCGTGGACGCGACTCGTTCTCGCTCCAAATACTCGGCGTAGGAAAACCAATTTGGCTTAGTGACCGTGGACATGTTCTCGAGGATTCCTATGATTCAGTTGAGTCGGTGATTCTGGCGTATCTGCATATAAGTTTTCTGCAGGTCGACGGGCACACAGGGTCCATTCCCAAGTTCGACGCCCACGAGGAATGGAACGCCTCCCAGTGGCGAACGCCTTTTAACGGAGGATGGGAGTGATCCAGAAGCATAGTATCGAAATTGGAGACGTTGCATGCGGTCTTGTCAAGCAATTGCGATTGTATTGACCATTGTTGCACAACGTCAGCGACGGGTCGTTCGAAAGATGGTTGATGTCACAATTTTGCGAAGTAATTCCTTTATAGGCGACATCATCCCGCCTGGATTTCGCATCCCCCGCAAAGCATCAATGCGTTTCTGCGGATCTACGTCAATTAGATTGTTAATCAAGATTAGAGTTGAGTTGTCCATTCCCGCGAGATACTCGCAAATCCAGTTACTAAAATCACCATTTTTCTTGGCCTCGAATAAGTCCTGATGTGATTTGTAAAGTGGAGCGTTGACTGTGCCAAGTTTGGGAACCATCATTGTCGCAAACGTCACTCCAAGTGAGTACGCATCAAAAGCAGTTGTAACAACTCCTTCGACAGATTCTGGCGGCATGAACATGGGTGTTCCTGCGATTGAATACCGATTCGTATTCTGGATTCGAGTATCGATTGCAACTCCAAAGTCGATTAAAACCGGATTTCCATCGCAGTGCCGCAATATGATATTGGACGGTTTTATGTCCCGATGCACGATGCAATTCTCGTCCAGAAAAACAACCGTCTCCGCAAGTTTTGAAACGATTTTTGTCACCTCGCGAATTGAATATTTGCCTTCGCTAAGTGGTGTCCCGGATATCAACTCCATAACTATCATCCAGTAACTTCCGACCTGCCTAAGGTCGAATGTGCGAAGTACGTTCGGGTGCTGCAGGCGAGAACATATCATTGATTCACGCAATACATATTCACGGGTTGCGGCAACGTCCAACACAAACTTTACAGCAATCTCCTCACCAAGAATTCTTGCTGAATAGACACAACCGAACGCACCTTCTCCAAGCAAGTCGCATAGCTCAACCTGAGCTGCATCGATCTGATTTGCAAGTGAATCAGACAGTCGACGATTGCGTTTCTTGACTTGTCTCTTATTTGCATTCGAAACAACAAAACTGCGTCCCAGTTGGGCGCAACGATCGGGTTCGTGGCTCCAAAGGAGGCCATCGTCGCAAGGTGAATCGCGAACTTCACTTGTAGACATGTAAATCTGGTTGTCGCCACGTTGCAATTGCTCAAAAAGTGTCTTGGTCGTAAATGCGTCATGGGATTCATGCCAAGTGCGTCCCCAAGTGCGTGGTTGACTGATGTGAACCCTCGGTTTCCGTACCCGTCCCAATTTGTCATGAATTGATTTTCCGCGATGGCTATGTTCTTCTAAGTCGTGACGGTATCGGACAAGATACATCTCTAATTCGGCGAGGTTTCGACCTGCAAACTTTCCAAAATTAGGATTGTTCATGGCTTTGAATTTGGGCTGTTCATGCGACGACGTTCACTCGAATTACCATTCGCCAGATCGGCGGAATTTTTGTTTGGCGGCGGCTCGAAATTCGCCGCCCGCTCTCGCTAGACGATCTAGGGTTTCCGATTGGCCCGCATCACTTGCTGTTCGCGCGGCCGCGATGACTGTGTTGCATTCGTTCGCGTCCATGAATGCGGCAGCCGCCAAAAGTGCCGGCTCGTCCTCGGCAGGTATGACCATGAACCCGTGCTTGTCAGCATGAATGAGTTGGCCAGGCTGAACAACGCGACCGAACACTTCGACGGCGCAACCCCATTGAACGGGAGTCACGTGGGCGTGTCCCACGCACAAGCGTCGAGCGATTGCCTTGAAACCTGCGTTGGTCATTTCGTCTAAGTCTCGTATTGCTCCATCCGTAATGGTTCCGACGCAGCCCAAAGCGCGATGGGCATTGCTGTTGACCTCGCCCCAAAACGATCCAATAACACGCGGTTTATCCAGATCCTGGATAACGACAATCTTGGGACCGGGTTGGTCTGAAACATATTTTCGGTAGTCGGTCCATGCGTTCGACTGAGACGTGTGTTTCTTGTTGGATGGCTCAACGATCAGCGTCACGGCATACCCGACCATAGGCCCCATCTGCGGCATAAAATCTTTTGTTTCCTCGAGATTGAATGCGTCCGCAGCCACATCGCATTGGGTGATCTGTTCCCAGCCGTTGTAAATCGTCGGTGTATTCCACCTTTTGAGTTTTAGCAATTCCGAGTGAGGCAGTCCCATTTTTTTGTCCATAGATGTGTGGAGGCGATATTGTTCATCCGGCTAGGCTAAACTATACCGCTCGTTTTTGCTGCCCCAATCCCACAACCTGACATTCCTCCATCTCAATTCTCCCGTTTCTTTCTATGGCATCCCAATTTCACGTTTTCATTACAGACTTTATCGCCGACTCCTTGGAAATAGAACGACAAATTCTAGACGGCGTGGCCGACGTTTCAGCGCTCGATGCTTTCCACGAAAAGGAGCTAGTGGGCCGCATCGAGCATGCGGACGCCATCATGCTCTATCACAATTTGTCCATTAGTCGGTTCACCATCGAACGGCTTGACCGTTGCAAACTGATCGTTCGCTGCGGAGTTGGGTTTGACAACGTCGATCATGCATTTGCGAGATCGCGAGGCATCGCCGTGGCCAACGTGCCTGACTATGGAACCGAAGAAGTTGCTGACTCGGCCATCGGAATGATGTTGGCGCTGACTCGCGGAATCAACTTCTACAACGTGCGAATGCGAGAGCAGCCCAATCCGTGGATGTATCACACGGCGGGCAAGCTTCTTCGATTGCGAGGGAGGACATTTGGGATTCTGGGCCTTGGACGGATTGGGACGGCCACGGCGTTGCGGGCTCGCGCACTCGGGATGAAGACGATTTTCTTTGACCCGTATAAACAGGATGGCTACGACAAGGCGCTCGGAATCGAGCGAGTCGAGTCATTCGATGAGTTGCTGGAACGATCTTTTGTTTTGAGCGTTCATTGTCCCAATTCGTCGGAGACAAAGAACATGGTGAACGCGTCGGCAATTAAGAAAATGCCTCGTGCAAGCTACCTTATCAACACCGCTCGCGGAGCGATTGTCGACGTTAACGCCCTACCCGATGCGCTTCTGCACGGCCAGCTTGCCGGAGCGGCCATCGATGTTCTCGTCGACGAACCGCCTGCTCCGGACAACCCGCTGCTGGCCGCGTGGCGCGATCCTTCGCACCCTGCCTACACTCGACTGATTATTAACCCGCATGCCGCCTTTTATTCCGAGGAGGGGCTAGCCGATATGCGTATCAAAGGCTCTCACGCTTGTCGCAATGCGCTGCTTGGTGTATCCCTCCGCAACATCATCAATTGAACGAACTGTATCGCTAACCCCACAAAAGTCCCTCCATGCATTCCACTAAATCGTCTGCGGGCAAATCATCTGCAGATCAATCGCTCGGGCGTCCACTCGGCAAAGTGGAAGTGCTCGCGTTCGCTTGCTCGCTCTCCATGATCACTTATCTGGACCGAGTCTGCTTCGGTGCCGCCATGCCCTATATCGTCAAGGACTTGGGGCTCACCGGAGTGAGCGATCTCAAGTGGGCTTTGACGGCTTTTGCGTTCGCTTACGCCGCATTCGAAATGCCCAGCGGATGGCTCGGGGATGCGTTCGGTCCTCGTCGAACTCTGATTCGGATTGTGATCGGCTGGTCGATCTTTACGGCGCTCACGGGGCTCGTCGGCATCCGAGTGGGTGGCGTAGTGTTCGGCGGAATCGGTCTGTTGTGTTTGATTCGGTTTCTGTTTGGTATTGGCGAGGCGGGTGCCTTTCCTAATCTCGCACGGGTCGTCGCTAATTGGTTTCCACCGCAAGAGCGTGGCCGCGCCAAAGGATGGATTTGGATGTCCGGCCGTTTCATGGGTGGCGCAACACCGCTCATCTGGGTGTTGCTCGTGGCGGGAACTCCCTACACTCGTCACTTGCTTTCGTGGCGAGGAGCTTTCGTTCTGTTTGGTTTTCTTGGCATCCTATGGTGCATTGCATTTAGTCGTCGTTTCACCGACCGTCCGGCAGTTTCCACCCTAAACGACGAACATCGGGGCGACGCGCTCAAGCAGGAGCCGAACAAGATTCATGCGTTCCCGTGGAAAGTGTTGTTGACCAGGCGATCAAGTTGGATGATTGGCTTGATGTATTGGTGTGCCAGTTACTCGTGGTACTTCAACATCACGTATTTTCCGTCGTACATGGAGACCAGTCATGGAGTTGCGTCGAACGACATTCTTGGTTCGATACTCAAGGGAGGTCCCTTGCTGCTCGGCGGGGTAGGCTGTTTGATTGGGGGCTATTGGACAGACTACCTGATGCACAAACATCAAAGACGTCGCTGGGCGCGTAGAATTCCCGCGATGATCGGACACGCCTCCTGTGGACTCTGCTATGTTTTTGCGTTCTACGCGAGTTCTGCTTGGACGGCTGCGCTGGCGATCTCGCTAGCTGCTTTTTCGAACGACTTAATGATGGGGGCTGCCTGGGCCACTTGCCAAGATATAGGTCGACGACATACTGCCGTGGTTGCCGGTTGGATGAACATGATCGGAAATCTTGGCGGAGCTTTTTCCGGTTGGGCAATTGGCACCATACTCGAGTCCTTTGTCGCCGCGCGAGCGGTCCTCGAAAAGGTCGACGTCAAGGAACTTGCCAAGCCATCCATCCAAGAAGCGACCGCCAACGGTTATCGGTATGCTTTGTTGACCTTTGTGCTCGTATCCTTTGTGGCGATCTTTACTTGGCTATTTATCGATGCTGACAAGCCACTGGAAGCCGACGGCTAGTTTAAAATTGCAACTGCAGCCAGAAATCGGTAGGGAATTGGTTGTTTGTCGTAGGTAATCTATGGTTCGCCTGGGAACTTTTCGAAGATCGGACGACTCCCACTTACACAACCTTTCCTCCTTTAGAGAACCATGGACGCCACCCCTCCCAACATCGACGAACTTCTAAGCGGCATGCTAGATGGCGTGCTGTCCGAGGGAGAAATCCGTCAGTTGGAGGGGGCTATGAAGGTCGATCCGACGATTCAAGTCCGGTTAGATGAGCTAGCGTTGCTGAGAACGGCATTATTGCACGGTCGAACCAAAGGGCGGTTGTCTCCTAATTTTGCGAGATCGGTCACGGAGCAAGCCAGGAAGCGCGCCGTAGAAATGGGGCAGGAGGCGCCGAGTTGGTTGTTAGAGGACGAACTGGACAAAATTAATGACGCTCCGCTCTCTGTTTCGCAGTCGACTTACTTTCGTCCAGTGGTCTATAGCCTAGTTTTGGGAGCAGCTGCGGTTTTTGCTTTCGTTCTCTTTATTTGGCAGGGCGAGCAAAGGCAGGGACTTATTACCAACGTTCCCGGCATCGAGGAGTTGATTAAGCCTTCGGAAAAAGATTCCGCGCGAGACTTGCTGGCGAACGAACTATCGCCAGAGCTCGATCCGAACGCGGTTCCGAAGCCAAATGTCCCCGAATCCGTTACCCCCGAATCTTCTCGAATCGTTGAAATTCAGCCAAAGACCGAGTCATCGGAGCGGCCCGAGGCTAACTCCGTTTTGCCTCGCAACCAACCGATTCCATCCATCGAAAAGCCCAGCTTTGCTGATTCCAAACCGACAATCGAGCAAGGGACTCGCAATAGCGTTTCGCCTCGTCTAGATGCTGTGATGCCGGCCATTCCGTTCTTTACGCTCGTGTTGGAAATCAGCGTTGATCCGATAGCTCGCGAAAACAAAGCCTTGGAAGGAGTTTTCGATAGGTATGGAATTGCGTACGCGGACGATTTAGCGATTTCCCCGGAACAGCTAACAGCCTTGGAGGATTCTAAGTTGATCGCGACCGACAATGCAGGGGAGAAGATTGGCGTTTTGTTCGTTCGATCTGCCGGATTGAAGCTAAATCAAGCCTTAACCGATATCATCGCTCAAACCAAGGATTTTCCTGATGTTGGGTTGAACATGTCGGCGGACCGATCAGCCGCCCTCCTCGTCAAGCAATTGGGGAATGTGGCAGTTTCCAATGGTTCGGCCGATTTCGCTCGGTCGTTGACTGCCGACCGGACGTTTACGGCTGGAGCGAATCGCAAGACCATCTCTGCAAGGGATATTTCACTAAAGAGTCCCGCCACCGCGATTCTTTTGCAAGAGCAGAAACAAGCCGTCAATGCCTTGATCTTGATTCGGGCAGCCAAATAATCCTTGCGGGAGGGGTAACCTAAACGTACACCCATTGGTTAAAATGCGCCCCAACGGCCAGAACCGCGTTGACTTTTAGGCTATAATTGTGGACGCTTGCATTGGCACGAGCCGAAATTCCATAGTCGGTTTCCCCTATGCGGCGTAGCACGCACCCACCCATTTTACCTCCACGGTGTTTCCCGTCGGCGGTTCCAACCACAGCTCAGAGGACAGGATATGTTGTCTATCCTTGGCAAATACGGCGCATCCCAGAGTTATTGCGATCGTGAGTCGCGGCGATCTTTTCTCAAGATCGGTGGAATGAGCTTTGGCGCGACGGCAATCGGACTGAGCGATGTTTTGCGATTGGAAGCGGCGCAAGGTAAGTCCAATCAGCACAAGGCTTTGATCCAAGTCTTCTTGGGTGGAGGTCCACCGCATCAAGATATGTGGGAAATCAAAACCGAGGCTCCGTCCGAAATACGTGGCGAGTTCAAGCCGATTGCAACGAATGTTCCTGGGATCCAAATCTGCGAAGTCTTTCCAAAGCTCGCAAACATGATGGACAAGTCGGTCGTGATTCGATCGATCGTGGGTTGTCGAGATCGACATGAGTCGTATCAATGTTTGAGCGGATGGTTTCCAGACGATCTTAAGGCGTTAGGCGGTCGGCCTTCGATCGGTGGTGCGATTTCGAAACTAGCCGGCCCCGCAGATCCATCCGTACCACCATTCGTCGGTCTCGCTGAAAAATCTCAGCATGTGCCTTGGTCTGACTGTGGAAGCGCGGGCTATTTAGGCGCGTCCCATTCCGCCTTTAAGCCTGATGGTCCTGGGCTGCAAAACATGAAGCTGAATGGTATCTCGTTGGATCGCCTGCAAGACCGCAAACAGTTGTTGACCAGTTTAGATACATTGCGCCGCGATATCGACACCACGGGCACGATCGAAGGCATGGACGCTTTTGGCCAACGTGCTTTGGATGTTTTAACAAGCAGCAAACTTGTGGATGCTCTGGATCTGTCCAAAGAGGATCCAGCCGTTGTGGCACGTTATGGTGATGGCAAGCCTTACCAGTTTCAATACGATGGAGTGGCGACTCGCAACGATCACCTCCTGATCGCGAGACGTTTGGTCGAAGCCGGAGTTCGCGTAGTCAGCTTGAGCTTCGGACGATGGGATAGCCACGGCAAAAACGCGGATATGGTCCGAGACCATGGAGGCAAGCTGGATCAGTGTTTGAGTGCGTTGATCCAAGACCTCGACGAACGGGGCATGTTGGACGACGTGAGCATCGTTGTTTGGGGCGAATTTGGTCGAACTCCCAAGATCAATCCCGGCGGCGGAAGAGACCACTGGCCGCAAGTCAGTTGTGCATTCCTTGCGGGAGGGGGAATCCGTACAGGCCAAGCCATTGGCGAAACCAATCGACTCGGTGAATATGCGACGCAGAGACCAGTTCATGTCCAAGAAGTGATCGCAACGCTTTATCACAACATGGGCATCAACGTTGCCACCACCACACTTACAGATTCCACGGGTCGTCCACAATATCTAGTCGATCGAGAACCCATTCGAGAATTAATCTGAGGTTGTAATGCTGTACATCCCCCGCACACAAGACATCCGCAAAGAAGTCCGCGTCGGTCACTACGTTTTAACCTTACCGCTCGCACTCGTGTGCTTGGTTCTATTTCCAATCGGGCCAATATCGCGATCGACCGCTGCGGAACCTGCCAATCGTACTTCGGTTCAGTCCATTGGATTTGAGGTCAACGGTTCGGTTCCTAGTTCCAATACACCGCGCAAAGTACTTTTGCGAGGTAGTGATGCACGCTTTCAATCTCTCCTAACCGGTTTGGACTCCAACGGCTATAAGCTGGATCTGACGCGAGAAGCCAAATTCGAAATTACACCTCCTGAAGTGGCATCGGTGGATAGCAATGGGGTTTTGGTACCGCTTCGCAATGGTACAGCCACGATCCGTGCAATCGCTCCGGGTGGAGCATCCACTTCCCTGGATCTCGAAGTCCTCGATTGGGCCGACAATCCACCGGTCAGCTTTCCCAATCAAGTGGTCCCCATCTTCACCAAGCTCGGTTGCAACGGTGGTGGTTGTCATGGCAAAGCAGCAGGACAAAACGGATTCAAGTTATCGCTTCTGGGTTTTGAGCCAAACGAAGACTACGAGCACCTTGTCAAGGAGTCGCGGGGAAGAAGACTGTCGCAAGCTGCTCCGGATTCAAGCTTATTGTTGACCAAAGCGATCAATGTGAGTCCGCATGGTGGTGGACAGAGGCTCGAAGTCGATTCGCACGAATACAGGATACTGCGACGATGGATCGAGCAGGGAATGGCACCTGGTACAGCCGCCGATCCACAGGTCGTTCGCATAAGAATCGTGCCCGATCAACGTCGCATGCAACCCTCGACTGAGCAGCAACTAGGAGTTATCGCCACGTATTCCGATGGTACGGAATCAGATGTGACCGCTGCCGTTCAGTTTGAGAGCAACGACACCGAAATGGCAGACGTTTCCAAACGAGGACTTGTGTCGATCAAATCGTTGGCAGGCGAGGTGGCGGTCATGGCACGTTATCAAGGCCAAGTCGCAGTCTTTCAAGCGAGTGTCCCGGTATTGGATGGCAAGTACGAATGGCCCGAACCCACCAATCCGATTGACGCAGCCGTCATTGCGCAGCTCCAATCGCTCAATATTCCGATGTCGAAAGTGTGCGATGACGCAACATTCTTGCGCCGCGTGACGCTCGATCTCACTGGCAGGTTACCCACCCTGGATGAGACTCGCGAGTTTGGAAAAGACCTCTCTGCAGGCAAACGCGGTGACCTCATCGATCGGCTGCTGGCGAGCGATCAATATGCGGAGCATTTCGCAAACAAATGGATGCTGATTTTGCGCAATCGACGAGACACACCTGGCCACAAGGCAGGATCGTTTGCCTTTCATCGATGGCTTCGAGAGCAAATCTCGTCGAACCGACCCTTTGATGAATTCGTGAGAGACATTGTGGCCGCTTCTGGGTCCATCGACGTCCATCCTCCAGTGGTTTGGTATCGTCAGGTGGGGGACACATTCAGCAGGCTCGAGGATACCGCCCAGCTATTTTTGGGACAGCGAATCCAATGCGCCCGTTGCCACCATCATCCGTTCGAAAAATGGAGTCAGAAAGACTACTACCAATTGGCCTCGTTCTTCTCGCAAGTAAAAACAAAGCCAGGCCAATCACCTGACGAAACGATTGTGTATGCTTCGTTGGGTGCGCCGCGGGCTTCACACCCAAAGACAGGCGAATCACTTAAACCTGCAGGGCTTGATGGTCCTATCGTCGAAGACTCCGATCGCCGAGACCCACGCGAAGTCCTCGTGGATTGGATGGTCGAAAAGCAAAACCCATTCTTTGCGCGTTCAATTGCCAATCGATATTGGAAGCATTTCTTAGGGAGAGGCCTTGTCGAACCGGAAGATGATATGCGGGCCACCAACCCACCCTCCAACAAAGTTCTACTAGACACGCTTGCTAATCAACTGACCGCCAGCAAGTATGACCTCAAGCAACTGATTCGATCCATTTGCAATTCGCGAACGTACCAATTGGATTCGGAACCTAACGGAGAAAACCTGAAGGACCGCAAGTGCTATTCCCGTTTCTATCCCAAGCGAATGTCTGCCGAACAGATATTGGATTCTATCGATCAGCTAACAGGCACCAAGACCGCCTTTGACCTGATGCCGGAGGGGACGCGAGCAGTGGCTCTTCCTGATTCTGCGTTTCGTTCTTATTTCTTGACCGTGTTTGGGCGCCCCGATGCCACCACGGCCTGCGAGTGCGAACGCGCCAATGAATCTACGTTGGCTCAAAGTCTGCATTTCGCGAACTCCAAGGAACTGCTGGAGAAGCTTGGCGCACCCAATGCGATACCTCAAGAGTTTGTGAAGAACGCCAAATCGGTGGATGATGCAGTTCGTGAAATCTATGCCCGGGCGCTTTCGCGTGAACCAAATGAAAACGAAGTTCGAGCGTCCCTCGAATACGTCCAGAAAAAGGAAAACAAGCAAGAGGCTTACCAAGATCTTGTTTGGGCAATCTTGAATTGCAAAGAATTTCTCTTTAATCACTAGCGCCGCTTCAAGGCTAACAAATGGGGGTAGTGGAGGTTGTTAAACCTCCCAGATCGCAGAGATCTTTAACATAACAAGATCCACTACCGTCCATCCCAAGTTGAGGATCGAAGACTCACTAATCAGGCTTGAGTTCCCCTTCGATCGCCGTGGACAAATGCTCTATCTCGGACCTTGCGTTGTAGATGTGGGTTGAAACGCGCAGGTATTGTTCGTCCCCTTGGTTTACCACGTTGATTTCGATTTTGTACTCGGACCAAAGTCGATATCTAAGTTGTTGCGAGTCGTAGTGCTGAGGGACACGAAAGGCTGTTAAGCCTCCTCTGAGGAGATTGTTTTCTGGAGTTACCAATTCCAGTCCCAAGACACCATTTATCCTCTGCCGAACGAGGCTGCTCAATTCCAGGAGCCGAGACTCTATGGCTTGGTACCCAATCGACTCCAAAAAATCGCAATTGAGTGGGACAAGGAGCCAGGGAGTTATATCCCGAGTCCCCTCCATTTCAAATTGTCGGATCCAAGGCGTGGAGCCGAATTCGTTGCGTTGATGCTCTTGCGAACGATCGTCATGATAGCCCCAACTGACCTGCCACGGCCGCAGATGATTTTCGAGTCCACGAGAGACATAGAGGAATGCTGCGCCGACCGGGGACATAAACCACTTGTGAAGATTCGCAGCATAGAAATCGGCTCCCAGCAAATCCAAATGCAACGGCAGCATTCCTGGTGCATGTGCACCATCGATAAAGCTCAGTACATTTTGCTCACGAGCCAGTTGGCAGATTTCGCGAATCGGCAATACCAAGCCAGTCGTGTAGAGCACATGGCTCAAAAACAGCAGTTTGGTCCGAGGTGACAGAGACTGTTGTACCGATGCGATGATTTCGTTTGGTGTTTCGGCTTGGATTGGCAATCGAAACGTCACCAGTTTCCAACCGTGCTTGCTAGCCGCTCGTTCCCAGGCCCAACGCATCGCACCGTATTCGTGGTCGGACAACAAGATCTCCGATCCAGACGGCAGATTGCACGACAAGCAAAACGTGTTGATCGCCTGCGAGATGTTTTGGAAAAAAATCAATCGATCTGGAAGTGTACCGATGTGAGTCGCCAACCTGGATCGACTGAGCCACAACGAATCCCACATGGCGCGCCACGCATAGTCCGTCGGGTTGTGATGAAGTCGTGTACGGTGCTCCAAAGCTGCAGAGTGAACGGCTTTTGGAATCAGTCCGGCGGTACCGGTGTTCAAATAGGTGATTGAGGGATCCATCTCGACCGACGCGCGAACATCTTGCCAGAACATGTGATCGGTCATGCGTTCTTTTCTACGTGGTTTTTTTGGATTGAAAATCCTTGCAAACATTGCAGGTTGCAGCCAACGCTGAGTTTAGACGAGTTGCAAAGCAATCCAAGTGGTTAGTGGGGGCATAATCCATTTATCCGGCAATGGCCAATGCGACCTATTGAGAACGCAACACGAAAGTTCAGCACCAGATCCGGTCCCATTTATCGTCATTCATCGGTCTCCCCACTTCTCTATGCGCTACTCGAGGAGAAGTGGCATGGGGATAAGAAGGAATTGGTATGGTTTTATGCTGGGACATAGAGTTCAACGGGTAACCATTGTCGTGTAATTCCACAAACCATCTCTTTCACACTCGTGTGCATCTATTTGCTAAAAAGCGTTCATAGAATTGACCAAGACCGGGCCGTCTATGGAAAAAGTTGACAACCGAGTTGACATCGATATCATCACGGAAATCTTACCTGCAGGACCACAGCATCAATTCAATTGTCGGAGTGCTCAGTATGGTCGACTGGATTCGTCGAGTTGGCATTTGGATGTCGCAAGCCTTGCTCCTTGCTCCTTGCTCCTTGCTCCTTGCTCAGCAGCGAGCCGAACTGCCCCCATGGGTTCCAAAAGATGCAGAAGAGATAAAAAACGATAGTCTTTTGCTCGTTTCTCGCGGTATTGATGCAGAAGAAATCAAACTGGGGACACTCCTCACCGGCAAGAAATATTTTGCGATCATCAAGTTCGTCAATATGCACGACAGTGCAGACAGAATTGTCGAGATGAAGTCTTCCTGCGGATGCATGGCAGGCTATCGAAGTGACGAAGAAATTCCTCCCAAGGGTAAAGGTTTCTTTGTAGCTGCATTGGAACCGCATACGAAAGCGGAAACGTTCGGGAAAACCCTAACCATTATCACCAAGGCGGGCATTTCTGTTAAGGTTTTGCTGACGGCGAAGTTTGTCAGCGCGTTCAATCTAAGCCAAGACCGAATCGTCGTAAATCGATCCATTTCCAACATCTCTTTGAAGCTTCGCCCGACCGAAGGTTTTGAAGTGCCCTCAACAGTAGGTGTCAAGTCCATTACGGGTTTCACTAGCGTTGCAAAGTTTGATAAGCAGGGCGCGAAAAATGAGTGGGAATTGGAGTTGGTTCCTTCCGAGGCGACGCATTCGATGATTGGGGTTTCCCGCGTGTTGGTCGAATCGCTCATGGTATTCGATCTAGAAACAAAAAAACCAATTTGTGAATTGGTTTGCAATCTCGAAGATTCAAACAGATTTGCATGCAAGCCATCGTCGTTGCAAGTATCCAAAACCGATGATAAATGGCGAGGGCAATTCCTATTGCTCGGTTGTTCGGCGACAACTAGATTTCCACTTTAGCGACAACTAGATTTCCCGACTGGAATTGTTCGTTATTCCAGTAGGTGATGACTGCATGGCATCGTCCTGAAGACGTTGTTTCTCTTGGTTCGCTTTCGCTTCTTCGAGACGAATACTCGGCACATTCAACTCCAGAATTGTGCTGCGATGAACCAATCGGTCGATGGCTGCTGCCGTCGTCATCGGGTCCTTGAAGATGCTCTCCCATTTCGAAAATGGCAGGTTCGAACTTAGCATGATACTTGTTCGCTCGTACCGGTCCGCAATCAACGTGAAGAGCACTTCCATCTCTTCGCGCGTCTGTTGCACATAGCCTAGATCGTCGATGATCAATGCTGAGAATCGGCCAAGCTTCGAAAGCATCTGTGGAAGTCGTAATTCCCGCTTTGCAAGGAGCAAGTGCTGCACCAGCTTGGCACACGGTGCGAAACATACGGTATGCCCCGATCTCACGAGTTGATCCCCCAACGCTTGAAGCAACATCGTTTTCCCGGAACCGGGTCTCCCGAAGATGAGAAGGTTTTCTGCTCGTGTTAGAAACTCCCCTGTCTGCAGTTGCTGCATGCGTTGCTGAACGATCATTGGCAATCGATTCCAACGAATCGCTGACCATACCTTGCTCATATCTAGAGAGGATCTCTTGAGGTGCCTCGCGATACGGTTCTCGGTCCGCTTGAGGCATTCGTGGTCCGTCAGTTCGCTCAAGTATTCCAAGAAGCTCCAGTTCTCCCTGGCTGCTTGCTCTGCCAACTGAGTTGCCATCGTTCTCATCACTGGCAGGCGAAGCTTCTTCAAATGGCCATCCAGTTGCGTTAGGCTCGGTCGCTTGGGCAATGTCTCCGTCGCAGGGTTCATAATCGGTTGGTTCATTCAGCACCTCCTTGTGCTCAAGTAACGAATTGTAATCATCGAGTTCCGGTGTCTCGACGATGGGATCAACAGCTTGAAACGATTCCGGATTCGTAAGCGCGCACTTTAACTTCAACTCGATAGCCTTGACATCGATATCAGCTTTGGTTGCAAGCCTGTGCGCAAGCTCTGAATCAACGGCTTCGAGACCGATGTGCTTAGCCAGATACAGCAACTTCAAGTACGTTCGTATCCCGTTGCGATCCCCTTGTTGACCACACGCTGTATCGAACGCATGTCGGAAGTTCAGCGTTGGATAAAGCTGTTCGCGATAGCGATAGTTTTCAAACGCACCTGGCTTTCGGATGAGCGTATCGATGACATGTCGAAAATCGAAGAATACGAGTTTTTTACCGATCAAACGTGGCATATCGAGCTTCTTGCTTCCGGCGTACCACAACTCGATGCGATCGGAGTAGATTCGCAAGTGTACCTTCTTATCGATGTAGCAACTTGGGACACAGTAAGCATTCTGCTTAATGCGAACGATGCAGTTGCTTTTGACCGTTGAGTCCTGTGTAGTGAACACAGGGAAGAATGTTTTTGGAAATGGCTCCAGGTGCTCGCGGTCCTTTGCCGTCTCTGCCGATCGCTTGCGGTTGCGGGAGGCGATGCTTTGGCTCAAGAACTCCTGCCATTGCTCAACGCTTTCAAAGTTGCGATTTCCACGAAGCCTGAGCTTTTGATCAAGATAGTCTTTCAAGTGGCCATGCGACGATTCACAGTCTCCGTTCTCGTTAGGAGAGCGGACGTTGATACGATGTGGCTGGACGCCAAAATGATCGAGAAGCGATTTCCAGTTAGATCGAAATTCATGATCAGTCGAGAGGTTGTTGACCGCTGCACTCATCGAGTCAAATCGCAATCGCGATGTCACTCCTCCAAGTGATTGAAAAGCATTTTGAACGCCGCTTGCAAGAGCTTCGAAAGACTCCGACCGGCAGTGCTCAGCGTACTCCCAATTGGAATAGGTCAACGTAGCATGGAACGCCAAGAAGTTGGCGTCCATAAGTTCCGAGCCGATATGAATTCCGAGCTTCGACAAATCGGTGAAATCAATCGCTAGTACATCTCCTGGCTTGTGAATCTGTGAAAACGAAACATCCTTGCCAACGCCGTTGGCGATCTTCCAGTTGGAGACACGACGCTCAAGTGTTCGTTTCCACGTGGACGAGAAAGCATCTTTATGGGTTTCGATCATGTGCTCAAGGATTGCATATGGCTTGAGATCGTTGTCATCTTTGAGTAACCGTTCGATCTCCGGCCAAAATGCTTCGAACTCCACAGCAACACGAGTCTTGTATGCGCGCCGAGGCTTTTCGAAGGGTTTTAAAGCAGGCTGCTGGTCTGCGTATCGGTGAACAGTTTTTGGATCCACGTCGCACTCCTTTGCGGTCTTGGAATAGTTTTGATTGGCACCAAAGACTCGTCGAATCTTGGCTTGTTTCCAGGGCTTGATCATGGACTCCTCCTTGATGAAAAGGGCAGAATCCATTGATGAGAACTCGATACCGACAACCTGGGAATTCTAGTTGTCGCTGAATATGCCGAACGAAAAAGCTAGCATTCTTGATTCGGCTATGGATTTCTAGTTGTCGCTGGCTACGGAAAACTAGTTGTCGCTATACAGCTCGGTGAAACGCAAAGGCCACTGGAGAAACCACAGCTGGTGCTGACTGTCGAAAATCGTCAAATCATCGTGCCATTAAATGTCGTGCAATCGGGTGGTCGGCTTAGCAAAGTTTCATTTGAGTTGCCTATTGAATCTGAACTTGTCGGTAAAGCGGTCAGAGCGACCGTGAATGATGATACCGTAGAATTGTGTCGTTTCGAAGAAGTTGTTTTCCCGAAGGAGTAATGCGTCATGCGTTGTTTACGAGCGTATCTACATACGATGTTGTTGTTCTTTTTTTTACTATTCTCGTGTAACAGCATGTGTAACGCGCAAAGCTGTTGGGCTACTTCAAATACCGACAAGTGTTCGGATGCTTATGGAGAATGGCCGGGAGAATTTAACACAACGTGCGTCGGAAATGAGTGCGAATACTGGGGAGTAGTTCTAGAATGGATTTGTGCAAATCCCTCGGGCCAAGAAACTCCTTCCGAAATTGAGTGGACCAACAATCGGTACACTGCGTACGCCTATACATCGGGGCATACACTTGTTAGTTTTGATAACTTTCTATGCTGGAAACTAATTTCGTGCCACGCCGAGTGCGTCATGGATGCGAGCGGTACTTTCCGGTGCTTGTATAAAGGTGTTATCAATTACACTGTCAAAGATGATGTGGCTTATGGTTTCCCGTGTGAGGATGAATGAGTTCTATTTGGAGAGCTGCAATGTTTGACTGTCGAATTAACTTAATTCTGTCGCTGGCGATGATCGTATTGTGTCGCAGAGATGGGATTTGCCAAGAGTCCAAAGATCTGACACGTGCTAAATTGTATTTCGAGATGTCCAAAGAGCCATTTCCGTACGTTTGTGCCATCTTCGGAGAACGTACTGAGGTGTATCCAAACGACAATGAATCGAATTTTCGCGAAACATGGTTTTTGCATTCGTATTCGCCGAAATTGAATATTCATCGGCATGACCATATGGACCAAAGCGAAACCACCTCGACTGGCTATACGGCGCTGCCGATGCTTGAGTTGACCATGTTTTTGAGGAACGGAAAAGAGTTCAAGCAGTATCTGGGTGCTCGGCCAAGGAAGCCTCCGGAAAAAGCAGATCCTCTGGTTCCGCAATCGGGAGTTTGGACTCAAACGTACTTTGAACCCATGGCTGTTCCATTGATCGGCTTCGGTTGTATTAACCAGCCGACGATACAGTACATTGGTGCACTCGATAAACTCGTAGGGAACTATAGGCTCGTCGAAGAAGAAACTTTGGACGGTTTATGCGTACAACGATATTCCAATTCTCGCACTATTCCTGTTTTTGATCGAGTCACTTTTGATGAACGAGCGGGCGGAATGCCAGTCAACGTTCTTCGTAGTTTGGTTCAAAATGGCAAGGATACAATACGCGAGCGAATTACTACCAAGTGGACGAAAGTCGGGGAACGGTGGCTACCGATTTCGACGGAGGCGGAACCTAAATTGCGTTCTCTCACTTCACAATGGAAAGTGCGGTTCCATTGGATGTTGAAAGATATTCCGGATGCCGTTTTCGTTATGGACTCGCCGCAAATTCTTCGAGCAAAGCAGCTCAAGGACATGGCTGTGGAACAATGGAATGCTCAGATGGTGAAAAAATGAAGCAGGATTTGCAAAATCAACGAATTGCTTCAATGGGATGAGGCACGGCTGTACTACTTCAGTGAGGTCATGCTTGACCTCTATGAAGTTACTGGACGTTGATGACCCTCGCCGATTGTCATTTGCATCTCGTGTCATGGAAAGCTATCTTGGGTAATCTTTTGATGTGGCGGTTTTGCTCCGCAAAACCGAGAACACCTCCATTTTTTCCTTGGGAACCCAATATGCAATTACAATTTGCGCACCGATTGCTGCGAAAAGCAATTTCGTTTGTCTTCGTTGGAACAATGTTTGTCGCCTTGCCAGTCGCCAATTCGATCGGCCAAGATAAGGATGTCGCGGAGAAACCGAAGAGCGACGAAGCGAAGGAAGAAATCAAGTTTGATCCACCTGCGGACGCTTCGGTCGATGAACTATTGGCTTGGATCAATAAAGTTAAGCGAACGCCGCCGCCTCGAGATGCGGTCGCAGAGACCGCTAAGAAATTGTTCCCGGGCATCATTCAGGCTTGTGATCTCATTCTGGAAAAGTGTGAGAACAACGACGAGATAAAGAAGGCGTTGACCGAAAAATTTTCGGCTTATTCAATTCTTGTGAACTATTTGCCGTCAGCCGCAAAGGACTTAGAACAACTTGCAAACAAATATGCAGCCGACCCGCGTCTCGAAATTGCGCAAATCGCCGTAGGACAGCAGTTGGTCAGTCAATCGGCCAAGCTCCGCACTGCAACTGCTGAAACCGCGCAGGGAATTGCGGATTCCGCAATTCAGTTTCTCGAACGCTTCGGAGCCAACCGTTCTACCTATTCATCGGTCTCACGGATTGCGAGCGGTCTCGGCTATTCCGAGCACACGGAAATTGCGGCAGTGTTTCACGAAAGGCTGAGCAAAGTTCTTTCGACGGCCGAAGATGAAAACTTGAGAAAAGCTGCCTCGAAAATGATCGGTGCGGCACGTCGTATTCGATTGCCAGGAAATGAGATGGAACTCACCGGAGTCACTGCGGACGGCAAGCCATTCAACTGGTCCGAATACAAGGGGAAAGTTGTCTTGGTAGACTATTGGGCGAGCTGGTGCGGTCCCTGCATTGCCGAGTTGCCCAACATGAAAAAGAACTTGGAGACTTATGGCGACAAAGGGTTTGTAATCGTTGGGATCAACATGGATGACAAACGGGCCGCATTCGAAAAATGCGTTGAGGAAAAAGAGATCACTTGGGTGAACATCGTCAGCGAAGAGGAAGGCAAGACGGGCTGGAACGCGCCTAATGCAGACTATTACGGAATCAGTGGGATTCCAACAGCGATTCTCGTCAACCAACAAGGCAAGGTGGTTTCGATACGAGCCAGAGGCAAAGAGCTCGACACGAAGCTCGAAGAACTTTTGGGCGGACAGTAGGCTCTCGCTCTCGACGAACTAACTCGGCAATTCACACCGGAAAAGGGCTGTGTGAGTTGCCGCTTACGGTACTCGGCTCGGCCAAAAGCGGCACTGGATCTCCATCAGTTTTGTCAATGACCTACAACGTCTTCTACATGAATCCAGGAGCCACGCAAGAGATCCTCGATATCGTATCCTCGTTTGTTCCACCCGGATGGCGACTGATCCAACAGGAATCACCGACCGAATTTGAGCAAGCGTTAGCTATCGCAGATTTCATCGTGGTCGCAAACGACCCCATCACCAAGAATCATCTCGCGCTCGCACCGAATCTTAAGATGATTCAGCACCAAGGCGTGGGTTATGAAAAGATCGATTTGCTCGCTTGCAAAGCCCGTAATATACCCGTTGGTCTGACTCCTGAGGGAACCACGATTGGCGTGGCGGAACACACGTTGCTGCTGATCTTGGCCGTGTACAAGCAAATCGTCACGGCGATGAATGGGTTAACTCGCGGGCAATGGATGCAATGGAGTTTGCGCAAGGATTCCTATGAGCTGGCCGGAAAGACCTTAGGGCTGGTGGGTTATGGACGCATCGGTCGAGAAGTAGCTCGACGAGCCATAGCCTTTGACGCGCACGTAATTGCTTACGACCCTTTTGTGTCCTCGGAGGGGCAGGAGATGGTCCGTCGAATGCGGACGCTGGACGAACTGTTGTCGGAGTCTGACGTGGTGAGTCTGCATGTTCCTGAGAATTCCGAAACGCACCATCTGATGAACGCCACGAACCTCGCCCGGATGCGGGAGGGGGCAATTCTGATCAACGCGGCGCGCGGAGGGCTGGTTGACGAAGCGGCGCTTTGCGAGGCGCTCCGATCTGGTCATTTGGGCGGGGCGGGACTCGATGTTTTTGAAGTAGAACCCCTACGGCACGACCACCCACTGCTCAGTTTTCAAAATGTCATCCTGACACCTCACATTGCAGCCGGGACTCGCGATGCGCTCTGTGGAAAAATGCAAGCGGTGTTCGCAAATTTACAGCGTTACACTCGCAATGAGCCGCTCAAAAATCTGGTGCCCAATCGGCCACCCATACGGCTCCGATGAACCGTGTACAATGCCCTCCTTAGGCATTGAAACCCAACGGCGATTGCATAGAAAGATTGCCCACATGAACAAACCTTTTCGCGTTGTACTCGGATTAGATTTTGGAACCGAATCCGTTCGAGCACTTTTGGCGGACACTTCGACTGGTGAGATTGCTTCCGCGTCCGCGGCGTATGACTATGGCCAAATTCTTGATGTGTTACCTGGCTCGCAACGTCGGCTTGCCCCTTTGTTCGCGTTGCAACAACCGCGAGATTGGCTCGAAGCGTCTGCGAAAGCGATTCGTGCAGTGCTGCGCAAATCCAAAGTCAAGGGCGAAGCGATTGCGGGAATTGGAGTCGACTTTACCAGTTGCACCATGCTCCCGGCCAAGTCGGACGGCACGCCTTTGTGTTGGCTCGAAGAATTGCGAGACGACCCGTTCGCTTGGCCAAAGCTGTGGAAACATCATGGGGCACAATCGCAAACAGATCGAATCAACAAAGTCGCTCGCACTCGCGACGAAAAGTTTCTGCATCGTTACGGCGGCGTGATCGGGTTGGAATGGTTCTTTCCCAAGATTCTGGAAACGCTTGAGGAGGCGCCCAACATCTACCGTGCGTGCGATGTGTGGCTGGAAGCCGGCGATTGGTTCGTATGGCAACTCGTGGGTGGCCCGGCCGCGTCGCTACCTAGATCGACTTGCCAAGCAGGTTACAAGGGTATGTGGAATGCGCAGGATGGTTTTCCGAGCGAAGCCTATTTCAAGGCGGTTCATTCCGGTTTGAAGAACGTCGTCAAAGACAAGATGCCCGGCAAGCTGATTGCGCCGGGTCGATCCGCAGGCGGACTTTGCAAATCGATGGCCAAGAACTTTGGACTCAAGGAAGGCATACCGGTCAGTGCTGCGATCATAGACGCTCATGCCGGTGTGCCAGGCGCTGGAGCTGCAGAACCTGGAACGCTCGTGATGGTGATGGGCACGAGTTCTTGCCATATGCTGAACAGCGAACGCGAAGAGCTTGTTGCGGGCGTGGCGGGCGTGGTCAAGGACGGAATCTTGCCCGGCTACTATGGATACGAAACTGGCCAAGCAGCTGTTGGGGATGCATTCGATTGGCTAAGGCGTTTGTCGGGGCATAAGGACTTTAACCTGCTCAGCGAGGAAGCAAAAGCATTGCCCGCAGGTTCCGAGGGCGTGTTGTGTTTGGATTGGTACCACGGTTGTCGCACACCATTGATGGATGGCTCTCTTCGTGGAGCACTTACGGGGCTCGGGTTGCAGCATCGGCCAGCTCATCTTTATCGAGCCATCATCGAGGGATCCGCGATGGGATTGCGATGGATCGTTGAACTGCTTCGAGAGGGAGGGGTCGATGTCCGTCGATTCGTTGCGACAGGAGGGTTGCCGCATCACAACCCACTTGTGGTCCAAGTCTACGCCGATGTGCTAGGAGAATCGATCATGGTCCATCCGAGCACCAACGGGCCCGCTCTCGGAGCAGCCATTTTGGGTGCCCTTGCTGCGGATCTGTTCGACGACTCAGCATCCGCGATTCGCGCCATGTCCACTCCCGCAAAGGGGCAAGCCAAGTTATACAAACCAATTCGCGCGAACCAAAGGACCTACGATCGGCTGTACACCGACTACCGTCGATTGGGTGACTTTGTTGTCCAATCCAATCCTACTCGATAATCTGTTCACCAGCGTTTGCAAAAGACCACAAGACATCATGACGAAAAAAAGTTCTACTTCAAAAAAAATCCTTCTTGTTGCGAGTGGCGATCTAAGGCTGTCGGCCAATCAAGTTTGTTGGCCTGCGCAAGCCGTCATGGAAAAACTGCTTGGGCTGGCGCTACGTGAGGAAGGCTACGAACTCGTTCGGGCTCACGCCTACGACGCCAAACAGAAACATGGTTTCATCGCGAGCCAGCGTCAAGGCATGGAGATCTTTCGCGCGATCGACAAATCGTCGCCTCTCATTGTGGCTGAGGCCGTGTGGCAATATTCGCATCATGTCTTGGCTGGTCTCACCACGCACGAGGGGCCTATCCTAACTCTGGCCAATTGGAGCGGACAATGGCCAGGCTTGGTCGGAATGTTGAACTTGAACGGCTCGCTCACCAAGGCTGGCGTTGCATACTCCACTCTATGGAGCGAAGACTTTCAAGATGACTTCTTTAGGCGGCATCTACGAACTTGGCTCAAGTCTGGCAAGATCAAACATAAACTTGATCATGTGCACTCCTTGGAAGATATCAAGCTATCAAGCGATGCCGTTAAGTTAGGAGGTCAGCTAGCTGATGAGTTGAAGCGGGACAAGTCTATCCTTGGGATTTTTGACGAAGGCTGTATGGGAATGTTTAACGCAATCATCCCGGATCGACTTCTGCACAACGTCGGTGTTTTCAAAGAACGATTGAGCCAATCAGCCCTCTATTATGAAACGCAGCAGACGAGCGATGAAGAGGCAACGGCTGTCTGGGATTGGCTCAAGAAGAAAGGTATGAAGTTTCATACCGGTCCCTCACACGAGTCAGATCTGACAGACGCACAAATTCTATTGCAATGCAAGATGTACATTGCAGCAGTACGGTTGGCGGACGATTTCGGCTGCGATGCGATCGGGATTCAATACCAACAGGGCCTCAAAGATTTGCTCCCAGCGAGCGATTTGGTCGAGGGGACACTGAATAACTCGGACCGTCCACCGGTCAAGTCTCGCGACGGTAAACGCGTCTTGCGCAAGGGCGAACCAGTCGTACACTTCAACGAAGTAGATGAGTGCGCAGGTTTGGATGGTTTGCTAACGTACAGAGTGCATCGAGCTCTCCAGCAACCGGTCGAAAACACGCTGCACGATGTTCGCTGGGGTGCCGAGTATGGGGACGATTACGTCTGGGTATTCTTGATCAGTGGTGCGGCCCCACCCGCGCACTTTATCCAAGGTTGGAAAGGTGCACACGGGTATCGTCAGCCTGCCATGTATTTTCCCAACGGTGGTAGCACGGTACACGGCGTATCCAAGCCTGGGGAAATCGTATGGAGCCGAATCTATGTCGAGAGCGAATCGCTACACATGGATATTGGGAGGGGCGGCGTTGTGAAGCTACCCGACGAAGAGACTCAACGTCGACTCCAAGGAACCACACCCCAATGGCCAATTATGCACGCAGTGACGTATGGCGTTAGCCGAGATCAACTCATGGCCAAACATAAAGCAAACCACATTCAGGTCGCCTACGCGAATGATGCCAAGGCCGCAGACAATTGCCTATTCGCGAAGGCCAGCATGGCAAGAACGCTTGGTATGAAAGTGCACGTTTGTGGGAGTCGTACACGAACAGATGCGTGGTAAAGCGAGTCGATGTTGACATTCGCGTCTCCATGAATCATAACTAAGCCTACTAATAGTTTTCATTCCCCCACCCATTCGCGCGACGAGCACGTCAATTCCCCTCGCGAAATCGCGAACCTATGGTTCGCCCCCACCCCAACTGTTTCCCTGACGATTTTTCAAACAGATTCCAGGAGTATCCCTGGCGACTCCCACAAAACGCGGTGCGACATGAGAGTTGGTGCTGGCGACATGGCATCCTTGATTACAGCGATCTGCACATGGATCCTTGCATTGGGTTGGATGCCATGCCTAACCCGTGCGGACCCCCCATTGGTTTCGATAGATTCCTTCATCGAGACGGACTTCGATTTGCTAATGGGCGCTCGCGAGGAAGATGGATTGTTGCTGAGGAGATTGTCGCTCGATTTGCGCACGGTAGTTCCCACGCTGAAGGAACTGGACGAATTTTTGGCAGACAAATCAGATGATCGTTGGACGCGATGGGTCGATCGATTTTTAGACGATCCGTTGCACGGCGAGCGCATGGTGGAATGGCTTGACAAAACGCTCATGCAGCGTCGTCCGCACAAGCACGTGGATCGCGCCAAATGGCTTGCGTATTTGCGACAGGTGGTCGACGATCGCAAGCCGATCGACACAGTTCTCAAGGGAATGATCACAAGCGTCTGGTGGAATGCTTCGGAGCGCGCTGCGCAGCGATTCTTCTTGGATCGCGAAGGGGACCCGAATGGACTCTCTCGTGACATTGGGCGGGTGTTTTTTGGCAGAGACATGCAATGCGCACAGTGTCATGATCACCCACAAATCGATGATTATTTGCAAATCGATTATCACGGATTGTTGGCATTTTTTTCGCCAAGCGCATTGGTCGAAGCGCAGTACAAAGATGACAAAGGCGCCGCGCAAAAAATGCACGTCTACGTAGAGCGGGCTTCGGGCGATGCGCCGTTCGAGTCGGTGTTTGACAAAGGAGTCATGTTCCGGACAGGGGCTCGAATCCCTGGCGGGACCGAACGGATCGAATCGTTCCAAATGCCTGACCATCGCTATCGCGTGACTCCATTAGCCGATGCCTACGAAGGTGTTCCTTTGCCTCCGAATTTGAGCCGCCGACAAGCATTGGTTGATGAACTCGCCGGTTCTCATCGAGATCTTTCGCGAAACTGGGCAAACCGTATTTGGGCCATGATGCTTGGACGCGGCATCGTGCATCCACTCGACATGCATCATGCCGACAATCCACCTACGAACCCCAAGCTCTTGGATGCGCTGGCATCGGAGTTGGTCGCGTCTGGATTCAATCTACGAAGTCTCATTCGGCAGATCGCGCTCAGCCAAACGTACCAGAGGGCGGGGCGGATGCCGATCGAGTCGCGACTGCGTCATGGCGGAGTGATTGATCTTCCCATGGAAAAACTTCAAGCGCTCACGCTCGAAGTGCGCACTTGCAAGCAGGGGATCGATGCAACGCTGGCAGCGCTGAGCGAGGCGGCTGATGAAGCCAAGCAAGCCATGGACAAAGCCAAGAATGAATGGAGGTCCATCCAGAAAGAGCGAGTTGCGGTCCGTTCCGAGATGGACAAAGCCGAAGCCAAGTTCAACGAGGTCAAGAAAAAGCTGGATGATTCCAATAACAATTTAGGCAAGGCAACGAAGCTGCGCGATGATATCGTTGCGAGAATCAAATTGCTTGAAGACGCTGCCAGCAATTTGGAGAAAGCCAGAAGGCTTACGCCGGGCGAGGATCCTGAGCTGGCACCAGCAATCTACACGGCCACGACCAAAGCCGAGTCTGCTAAAGCGTCATTGCCCGAGTCGGAGAAAAAAGTAGTCGATTCCACGGCGGCTCGCGATGCGCTGGCCGCATCTTTGGAAACGGAACGGCCTCCCCTTGTCGAGATTGCCAGACGAATGGAGCCTATCGAACAAAATCTGCATTCGGCAGATGGTGTCTACGCGGCAGACCGTGATCGTTGGCGGCAATCGCAATCTGAATTCGTTCGAGTTCAGCTCAAACTCGCCTCGCTGAATCGGGTCCAGGCTTGGTTGGATGCAAGCCGGAGCGCCATCGAAGCGGAGTCTAAACTCGACGGTTCGAAGCAACTCGTGGTAACGCATCAGGAAGGTATCGCCAAGCATTCCATGAATCTCTCGGTGGTTCAGCGGGAGTTGGCAAAAGCCAGTTCCATACAAATCGCTATCGAATCCAAACGACGCGTGTCGATGGACATGATTCAATCGCAGGCGTCCGAGATGGAGACCTTGCAATCCACTCTCACT
>JBEBHM010001027.1:0-2572 GCA_040080875.1 Pirellula sp. | reverse complement strand
CTCACCGTCGCCCATGTGGATTGCGACGCCTTCTACGCCGCGATCGAGAAGCGCGACGACCCCTCGCTCGCCGGCAAGGCGGTGATCATCGGCGGCGGGCGGCGCGGCGTCGTGTCCACCGCGTGCTATGTCGCGCGCCCCTTCGGCGTGCGGTCGGCGAGGCCGAGGTTCAAGGCGCTGGCGGGGTTGTTGGGGTAGTCGAATCCAATGTGGCAGGCTTGGAGCTTTGTAAGAGCGTCACTAAAGTTCTTCGATCGGTGTACTTAGGCGCAGTGCAAAATGGTCAGGAGTAATTGTCCCCAAGACCGGCTTCCGATTCCCACTCAGGGAACTCGGGTCAGTATCTTCCGTGTTTGAATCAACTTTATGGAGAAAAAGTTGGCAGATGGACATCCCGGGGCGAATACAAATTGGAACTTCGCCCAGATTCGTAATTTCTAATGTGAGGCAACCCGTGAAACCAGGATGAACCCCTGTTGCTGTGGCGATGATAAGGCCCCGCCGTCCCCATTTTGACTTTCCGATCACGTATCCAGCTAGATTCTTTGGTAGCCTGATCCACTCCAAGGCCGCACCTAAAACGAACGCATTGGGGTGAAGAATGAAATCGGTTCCAAATGGGACATAGTGTAATTTTGTAAGATGGTTCTCGTTCGGCACACAGGTTCCAGGCTTGAGAACATTCAACGAAGTTATCGTTGTATTTCGCATAGTGCTAATCCAAGTTCCCAATCGGAGATCGACGGATCCAGATCCACTCTTGCGCAATACTTCGATGTCCGGTTGAGGCGTTATAACGAGCGGATCTTCGTCCGTGTCACTGGATTCCAAGCGACTGGCAATAATGTCAGCTTTGATTATCACGTGGATTCCTTAAGTCGGCTTTCTATTTCCAAGACTTCTATGTTCTTCAGCGTTAGTTCCTTCAAGACAAAAATCGAGTCCCGAATTTGCGGCATGTCTTTCCAAAGTGAGGGGTCGAGATATGCCGCCCATGCCGCATTGAGTATGTTTGAGAGCGCCATGGAATTCCGAGCCGGGACAATTAGCCGATTGTAGAGACTGTGGATTTCCGATATTTTTATGGGGTCCGGATTGGGAACACCCGCATTGCTTAAGATCTGATCTGCGTCTTTCAACAAATCTTCTATCACGTTGTCAACGCTCGCATCTGCCGTGCGCTGCATAAACTCTGGAGAAGAAGGGTGTTTGGCAAAGAGTGCACTATAGCCCGTTGGGCTCGAACCGCCGTACTGCTGAATCGCACGCGTCAAATATCCCGCTCTGATTCGAACGTCTGGGTACCTTGGGCTTCGTTGAAGCGAACCCGGCGATACCAAATAGGCAAACGCGTTAAGATACGACTCCCCAAAAATACGAACCCCAATGAAGTCACAGAAGATTTCCTGTGCTTGTCTGAATGCCGATTCACGAGCCGGAACCCAGGTTCTCTGGGCAAACATATCGCCCCCCAGAGCATCCTCCTTAATTTTGAGTTCAGGATATTGTCGTTGGTACTCCACCCAGTTCGCACGAATATAAGCGAGCACAGAATCTGTTAGCCTTCCGTAGTACGTTTTCGTGTCAATCATCTTATTCCAAATGGTGTGCCCCAATTCATGCCCCGCAGTTGGAAGCAAGAGTGGATTGGCGGATTCGGATGCTGGCAGTCCGATGAGTACAAAATCAGAAAGGGTAACGTTGTCAACGTAAGTATGAGGGGAAAACAACCATTCGGAGGAAAGAACAAGTTTTGTGCTCGGACCTAATATCAACCTAGATATCCTCAATATTGGTCCATATACCTCAAACGCGTTCCTAACGTTCGTGGATCTCAACAAGAACCCCGCGTATGGCAGATAGCGCTCTAGGAGCGCAGTGGACGCACTGCAGGCCGCATCGATAACGAGAGAACCGCTTGAATCATCCAGGGATTCAAGATTCTCAATATGTTTAAGTGTGTTTGTCTCGAGTATTTTCAAGGCATCCAGTGAATGCGAGTATGGGAAGGTCGAGCTTTTTAGCCTCTCGAGTTCTTCACAGAACACTTTCAGTCGCTGGATTGCGTAGTGGCGTGACGTGGACAATTTAAGCCGATCTACCACCGATTCGGGTGAGCAGGTTCCATCTCATACGTTTTCATGAGATAGTTTGAGGTGGCGATGGAAAAAGCTGCGCAAAAATCTCGAAGCCTAGGGAGTTGGTCGCTATTCTGCTCGGATACGTTTTGGCTGAGGTTATTGATTATCTTTCTAGCCTCTTCTGCCAATACATTTACCGTGCCAATTGGGTTACCCGATCTTGAAAACGATATTGCACTATTGAAAACTTCAAGCGTTCCGGGCATGACAAACATGTGTTCAGCAGAAAGTGCGTTTGGTGCCTCGACGGTATCTCGTAAGAATTCGACCAGTTGCTCCACTACATCGAATTTGGTTTCCTTGCCGGCAATGTGTCTATCAATTGCAGTGGCAGCCTGAGAGGCCAGTAGGCTCAATTCAGGTCCGATTGCCTTTGGGCTTTTTTGCGCGGTAGTGAGTCCCATTTATATTCTCCTTGCGTGGTTTCATGG
>JBEBHM010001026.1:0-2576 GCA_040080875.1 Pirellula sp. | reverse complement strand
TGGAAATTGCAGGGAGAGGTAGATCGATGGCGGCTCGCCAACAGCACGGTCCCCAACATGGCTGTGGCTTTGTTCGATCGAAGAAATCTCGTCGAGCCCCGGGTATTCAAACGAGGAAACCCTGCGAACAAGGGAGACTATGTGTCGCGTCATTTTCTAACGCGATTTTCCGAAGGTGTACCTAAACCCTTTGAACATGGGAGCGGTCGCCGAGAACTCGCCGAGGCAATTACCGATCCAAACAACCCTCTCACCGCACGCGTTTGGGTCAATCGGCTTTGGCAGCACCACTTCGGCGTAGGGCTCGTGCGAACGCCGAGCGATTTCGGATTACGGGCTCCAACCCCAAGTCATCCGGAGTTGCTGGATTGGCTTGCATCCAAACTCATCGAGTGCGACTGGAGCACGAAAGCCATCCAGCGAATCATCGTGAATTCGGCAACCTACCAACAGAGTTCGAGTCGACCTAGCTCCAACGCGATCGGACCCAAAGATATCGAAACACATGAATCGCAGTCGCAGTCGGTTCACCAGTTCCAGCAAGCCCAGTTCCAGCAAGCCCAGTTCCAGAATGCCCAGTTTCAGCAAGCAATGAAAATAGACCCTGACAATCGGTTGCTCTGGCGTTTCTCTCCTCGCAGAATGCGATTGGAAGAAGTGCGAGATTCGATGCTTGCGATTTCGGGAGATCTGGATCTCCATCCAATCGGTAAGTCCGAGGAAATGTTTGGGGCTAAAGATACCAACTTTCGCCGCACAGTTTTCGGTTTGGTGGATCGTCAGTTTTTGTCAGGCACGCTTCGTATTTTTGATTTTGCGAACCCAGACTTGCATATTGCCAGACGAAGCGAAACGTCGATTCCGCAGCAAGCCCTGTTTTTGATGAATCATCCCTTTGTGGCCGCGCGTGCACGATCGATTGTGAAGCAGATCAACGCTTCTGAATTGCCGATCGGATCGGCGGATTCCGTGGTCAAGCTCTTTGAATCCATTCTCAACCGCCCTCCGACTGTTTTGGAGATGGAGCAAGCCACGAAGTTCTTAGATTCAAACAATGACATAGAAGCAACCACTCCATCAAAAGAATCGATGGCTTGGAGTTATGGGTACGGCGAAGTGGACGAGAGCACGGGCCGGTTGAAATCGTTTACGAACCTGACTTACTTTGCGTCGAATGCTTGGCAAGGTGGTTCGGCCTATCCTGATAAGAAATTGGGGTGGGTTCAATTGACTGCCACTGGAGGACACCCGGGCAATGATCTTCAACACGCAAGCGTCCGACGCTGGACCGCTCCCTATGCGATGTCAATCTCAATTCGATCCATTGCAAAACATGAACCGACTGCGGGTGACGGAGCGCGATTTCGAATCCTGCACGGTCGGCTATGTTTGTTGCAGTCAAAAAATCTGCATGCGAGTCAAGCAAATTGCAACATTGACATGCTTGAAGTCGAAAAAGGTGACACAATCGACTTCGTCGTCGATATACTGCAGGGGCTCAACAGCGACCAGTATTTGTGGGCTCCAGAGATTCAATCGACGACATCGCGGTGGAATGCCACCCGAGATTTCGTGGGGCCGATCTTGCCGTCCCTGACCCCACTCGAACAACTTGCTCAAGCTCTATTGCTCACCAACGAACTGATTTTTGTCGACTAGACCACCATGCCGCGTACTGAACATGCCGCGAACTGACATTGCACCCGATCACAACCGACGCCGATCGATCGAGCACCGGTGGGTGTCGATCATGGTTTGTGCGATGCTCATGCTTGTTGCGAGTTCGGTGTTGGCACAAAGGGGTGGACGTGGATGGAGAGAGCGACGTGTTCCCGAGAGGAGCGAGTTTCCAACTTGGCAGAATCCACCTGGATTTGAAAAGGATGTCTTTACCTTTGCGCGCATCCGGTATGTGCCTCATTACCATCGTGGCTGGGACGCGGACTATCCGGACGCCGACTGGAACTTGTCGCTTCGACTGCAAGAGTTAACTACGTTGAGAGTTAATCCCAACCCGGTGGTCATCGAGTTGACGGACCCTGGACTGACCGACTATCCCTTTCTTTTTATGACGGCTCCCTATTCGGTCATTTTTACAGACGACGAAGCCCGATCCTTGAGACGCCATCTGCACAATGGCGGTTTTCTGATGGTGGACGAGTTTTGGGGAACGATCCAATGGCAGCACTTCTATCAGCAGATGAAGCGAGTATTGCCAGAATGCGAACCAAAGGAACTATCGCTCGATCATGAGATCTTTCACATTGTGTACGACTTCAAAGAACTGCCCCAAGCGACGGCGATTCATTTTTGGCAGCAAGGGTACACGTACCATCCCGTGGCAGGCACCGAACGGGATCACTCGCCGCATTTCTTTGGTCTATTCGACAAGTCAGGTCGTATGATGGTGTTGTTGTGTCACAACAACGATTTGTGTGACGGATGGGAGCGCGAGGGTGAGGACAAAGAATTCTTTGAACGCTTTTCGCTAAGAAGCTCCTATCCGATGGGAATCAACATCATCACCTACGCGATGTCGCGTTGAGGGATGAGGGATGAGGGATGAGGGATGAAGG
>JBEBHM010000296.1:0-9755 GCA_040080875.1 Pirellula sp. | reverse complement strand
ACCCAAGCATTGAGGACGCTAGGGTGCAGCCGCTGTCGATGTTGGGATATGCCGCCGCCAACGCTTGGTATGTGCTCGCATCGCGTCCTGAAGTGGATTCAGAGCGAATTGGAATTGTTGGGCACTCGTTCGGTGGCAAGTGGGCGATGTTCGCTTCGTGCCTTTTTGACAAGTTCGCTTGCGCAGCATGGTCTGATCCAGGAATTGTTTTTGATGACACGCGAGAGAGCATTAACTACTGGGAGCCATGGTATCTGGGCTATCATCCCAAACCATGGCGACAAAGGGGGTTGGTTTCAGCAAATAATCCAGCGTTCGGGCTCTATCCCAAACTTCGTGCTGCGGGACGTGACTTACATGAATTGCATGCGCTCATGGCGCCGCGTCCATTTTTGGTATCCGGCGGGGCTGAGGATCCAATCTCGCGGTGGACGCCACTTCAGCACAGCATTGAGGTCAATCGCATCTTGGGTTTCGAGAATCGTGTAGCCATGACGAATAGGCCCGAACATTCCCCAAACGCCGAATCCAATTCCAAGATCGTCGCTTTTTTTGAGTACTTTCTCACGAAACCAGAGTAGAGCAATTGTCCTCAATTGCTTGCGGGACAATTGAGACAAGAGTAGAGCAATTGTCCTCAATGCTTACGCGACGATTGAGACAAGAGTAGAGCAATTGTCCTCAATTGCTCCCGAAACGATTGAGACGCTGTGTTTTTCACTGATCGCGATGGAGTTGTTATATGGACTTGGGCGTTGCTGAAAGAGTGGCCGTCGTCATCGGAGGAGCCAGCGGTATTGGGTCTGCAACCGTCAAACTGCTTGCAAACGAGGGGGCAGAGGTTTCTTCGTGGGACTTGGTCCCTACACCGACAAGCGTGACAGCATCGTCGAGGCTGGTGGACGTAACCCAACTCTCGCAGATCGAATCCGCTTGGTCGGAAACAGAAAAGTCACTCGGTTCGATTGACATGCTTGTTCATACGGCTGCCGTTGGCTCCGGACATTTTGGATTTCCCTACACTCGCGTCCCGATCGATGCTTGGAGTCGCGTATTACAAGTCAACATCATTGGTATGGCCAATGTTGCCCAGGTGGCTGGCCCTGCCATGCAATCGCGCCGTTCTGGATCGATGGTGTTTCTTTCGAGTGTTGCAGGCCAAATGGGCTCGCAAACCGATCCCCCGTATAGCGCAACCAAAGCTGCTAACATCAATTTTGTTCAATGCATGGCCAAGGATCTCGGCCCTTACGGCGTCCGAGTGAATTGTGTTTGCCCTGGGATGGTCAAGACACCCCTTAACGAATCCGTGTGGAAAGCTTGGCGCGACACGCAGCCTGAGGCCAGCCGTTTGAGCTACGATGATTGGGCTGAATCAAAAATCAAACAAGTCATTCCGCTTGGACGATGGCAAAAAGCCGATGATATTGCGGCCATGATCGTCTTCTTGTTGAGCCCGCGGGCGTCGGAAGTGACAGGGCAAACCATCAACGTCGATGGCGGTTGCGTCATGCATTCTTAAGTCATGCGTCTCATGCGTCTCATGCGTCTCATGCGTCTTCAACACTTAATGCTGAGGCCAGTCGTAGTGGATCTTGTTAAAGATCCCGATGCTGCCGGATCTTTAACAAGATCCACTACCCAAAAAACAAGGGTTGAAGTCGCACAAGTTCATCGTGGGCTAACTTTAAGAACAACTCTGCCAGCAATGGATCTGCCCCAAGCGTTCGAGCGATCAGCCAATTCCGATCCGATTGCTGGAGCCTGCGTTCTAACACTTTATTTCGTAACTGGTCGATCAATTCCCCTTCGAACAACAGATGAGGCTGTACGACCACGGTATCGCACGGCCACCGATCTGCAAGATCAAAGAGCGTGTCTACGTCCGGCTTGCCCCCAGCGAAGAATCCGGTTTCGAAGTGTTCAATGGGTTGGTTCCGCACACGCAATTCGGTAAGCGTGCGCATGTGCGCTAAAGCCAGCTCATTGCTTGTTCCTCGCCCAACCATTGCCAATCCAATCCGTCCGAGCGACACACCGCTAGCTTCACAATTTCCGTCGTTGCACTGAACACGAGCGCATGCATTCGTGGGACATCGAGCAGATCTCCCCAGCGCAACCAATTCCTGGTAGCGAGTCGACGAGAGGCTCAATAGCGAAGGATGCGTACCAAGCGGGTCGGTTTGGCCAATCACCTGCATGCCATGCACCGTGGCCGCATGGATGACTGCATCGGGAATGTCGCTTTGGGCGTGCGACGCTGAAAAGAGAAGCACTGGAACAACGAGGAGCTTTTCAATTCCACGAACACGCATCGCCTCGATCGCCTGTTGAATGTTTGGTTCTGCCAATTCCAAGAAACAGCCGTCGATAACTGCCTCGCGAGCCTTTGCTTTCATTTGCCCAACCAAGTTGAGAAACTGAGCGGCTCCCAATTGGTTGCGAGTACCATGCCCAACGACCAGCAATGCTCCGTGCCCGCGCGAGAATTCGCTCCATACCTCGGCTGCAATTCTCGCTATAGCTCCCTCAGGTGCAGTCATTAGTTTAGAAGTTGGATAAATGGGACGAATAGGAAAGATGGGATGTTAGCAGAACGCTATTCTACAGGCTGTGACGATTGGGGTGATTTTGACGAAACCTAAGTTGCCGTTAAGGTTTCAAAAAAAGAAGTTTCCCTAAAGATCGGCACGGCAAGCACTTGCATGGGGTTTTCTCGACAACTAACACGTTTCTTATTTGAAAGACTTGCTGGAATAAACCACAATTAGAACACTCGTTTCAAAAAATCTTTGGGGTTACGGTCAAATGGACTCAAGACAGCGCAGACAAAAGGCATTTCGGTATCTCGTTCGGAGCGCGATTGCGATTGCATGCACTTCGGGGGTGATGGCGGAAACATCGGTTGCTCAAGTAGCTTGCCCTCCGACAACTTCGTATCGCATTCAACCCGAAACCGTGTTGGAGCAGGTCCCCGTCACGGTTATGCGCGTTGAATACGAAGACCGCCTAGTTGAAAAGGAAATCGTATCGTACCGTCCAACGTATCAAGAACGCACCGAGAAGCGACAGTATACGGTTCACAAACCTGTGATAGAAACGTCGACAAGAAAGGAGACATACACCGTCTACAAGCCTGTGGTCAAGACCGAATACGTCGAGGAAACAACATACGTCAACGAGACCTCGCAAGTAGAACAATTGGTTACTTCGTTTCGGCCTGTGGTCGATACGACGTATCAGACACAACATGTCATCGTTCAAAAACCTGTCACGGAGACGGTCTACCAAACACAGAACTACTTGGTCCAACGGCCTGTCACGGAAACGACGATTCAAAACCAGCAACAAGTAGTTCAGCGCCCCGTCACTGAGACGGTCTTGCAAACTCAGAATTATGCAGTGCAGCGACCGGTCACCGAAGTCCAATACCAAACACAGAATTACACCGCGTTCCAACCCGTTACGACTTACCAGCCCGCAACCGTCGACGCGGGTGGACTCGTTGCCCAACCCTATTACCAACCGGGAGATGTCCGATACCGCTTGCGTTGGCAACAAGGCGGATATCAATACAACCCTTCCAACGGCTTGCAAAATTATCAGCGCGGTGGACTTGGATGGGTTCCATATCAGGCACCTGGGAATGCTTTTGCTCAATTGCAATACCAACCCAACTACCAACAAGTCGCGGTTCCTCAATTGAGCTACATGCCGCAAACCATATCGCAGCAAGTCCCCGTGCAGACCACCCGTATGCAGACCGAAATGGTTCAACAACAAATTCCTGTAACAACGACGCGCATGGAAAGCCAATTTGTCTCGCAACAGATTCCGGTGACCAGCACCCGCTTGCAAACCGAAGTAATCCAACAGCAAGTGCCGATTACGACTACTCGAATGGAAAACCAAATCGTCGCTCAGCAAGTGCCAGTCCAAACACAGCGAATGGAAGCCGTTCAAGAAAAAGTTATGGTTCCACAAACCGTTCAGAAACCAGTCACTCGCAAGGTGCCGAGGGAACGGATCGAGTATGTCCCCGAAACACACGAAAGACCTGTTCAGACTCAAACAACCACATACAAACCGGAATTGGTGTCCGAGGACGTAGTGATTCGCACTCCGTATATGGAGCGCATCGTTCAAAAGGTTCAAGTTCCACAGCGCATCGCGAGATCTGTTCCGTATGCCGAGATGCGAACGGTCGCGAGAACTTACACGCAAGGCATTCCCTTGAACTACACGCCACTGTATAGCTCACCTGCATCTTGGCCTGTCATTGATGGCGGAGTTGTTCCTGCAAATGGGACTACCAATGGGACAGGGGATGCAGCTGTTTCGCAGGCTTCCGCCGCTAAGCCTGATTCAGGCAACAGTGTGACGTCCAAGAAACCCGCTACTGACGACGGAGACTTGCCAGCACCGAACGGTAAGAAATTGGCACCCAAAGGAGAGATTACGCTTGGTCCTCCAAGCGGCGACAAGTCGAAGTCAAATTCTGAACTTGAATCCTCGAAGAAACCTCCCACCCCGGGCAGGATCAACCTCAAGGAAGTGGACTAGAGTAAAACGATTGTCCTCAATCGTTCTAATGGCTTTGGATCACTCCCAGGTCTTTCGATTGAATTTCAAACGAAGAATTCGTTTGCATCCGCATAAGGGATTCCCAATCCGTTCGCAAATTGCTCGTCGCTCTCCATGTCTCCAATCATGAGCGAAGTCGTCAAATCGAGTTTGTATTTCTGCTTGAGATAGACCCCAAGACCCGGCAGCGGCTTGCGACAGAAGCATCCAACGGGGAACGCTGGATGCGGGCAATAAACAATTTCTGTGACCGGCAGTCCAAGCAATTCAACGGTACGTTGAAAGGCCGCTCTCGCGTCTGCGTCGGTCAATTTACCGGAAGCTATCCCGCTCTGGTTCGAAACAAAAAACAGCTGATACCCTTCGTTGACATAGTGTTGAATTCGCTCGCGCCGGTTGGGAAGCAAGCTCACGTCGACTGCCGCTCGCGGATAGATTTCGCCGCTCAAGGTAGTCCGAAGCGTCCCGTCGACATCGAGCAACAATGCTCTCTGAGTGTAGTCGGGCTCCTTGCGTCGTGAGAATGGAAGGATGTCGATCGCCGAAAAACCTTCGTCTCTTTCGGGTCGTTCCAGCGTGTCTTGCCACCGCTGCATGGCGACCGGTGGCGGCAGATTGGGATCTCGTTTGGCAAGCTCCTTCAAATCCGCTGGACCGAGCAGACGATGGTAACGGGCAAGTATCCGTTGCACCACGTTGATGCGAGCGTCCGAGATAGGAGTATCTAGAAACCTGCATCGCACTGGAATCCCGGCAGCATGTGCACATCGAACGACTCCGGCTCGAGAGACTCGCGTTGGATAAGTGTTGTCAAGCACAACTCTCGTCTGACCGTTCGCCAGTAGATCTCGGAGCCTATTCAATAAATCGTCCACCTTGCCGCCGAGTACGTCGCGATTGAGCCGAGCATAACCATGATCCACATAGGACTGCACCAGCTCGGATTTTCCTGCGCCCTGAATCCCCATCAGAATCACCACTTCCGGTTCGTTACCCGGACCAACATTTGGTTTCATCGAACGCATCTCGGAGGGAATGGCCGCAGGTTGAACGGACGCTGCGGCGTCGGGATCCGCTTCGAAGGAGTATTTGATGTTCAATGCAGTTTGATCGCTGATGTCCAATGTAACTCGCGTCGATGCAATGCATGAAGCGATGCTGGCTGATTTGGTCGCTCCAAAGAGCGGGAGAACATGATCCGCCGAATGCAAGACGGCCGCTAACGCAATCTCCTGTGGCGTGCAATCGTGTCGTTGCGCTAGTGGGTTTAGGACACGGTTCGTCGACAGTTTTTCGACCTTGGCCACACCACCCAACGGGCGGTATGCAAGAAATGGGATTCCCAGTTGTTGCGTTAGCAATAGCATGCCATCCTGTGCATTCTTGCGTGCGGAAATACTCAACTCGCCTTGGACGCTTGCGACTCGAAACAACCTGGACGCTTGACGTACTTCGGCCGGCCCGACGTTGCAGAGCCCGACGTCTGCGACTTTGCCATTGCGCAAACAATCCGCCAATGCACCGAGTGTCTCGTCAAAGGGAACGCGAGAGTCTTTGACATGCAGTTGAAGCAGTAGGATGCGATCGGTCCCCAACGCATGGAGACTTTCATCCACCGACTTGAAAATATGTTTAGGCGTGCCATTGGGAATCCACTTTCCATTTGGGCGCACCAGTCCTACTTTGGTGATGACTCGAACTTCTTCTCGCGGTCCGTGCCAGGAATCGATGGCTTGCTTTGCAAGGGTCTCGCCAAAGTGAAAATCTTTGTTATCGAGGCAGTAGCTGTCTGCCGTATCCAAGAGCCGAATGCCTTGATCGAGAGCGAAATGAATGAGTGCTATCGATTGCTCAGGAAGTGGACGCCCCTCAGTCGTCAGTCGCAACAGCCCAAGCCCTAACGGCAAGCTGAGTGAGCCTAAGGGACCAGCAGTTCGCGTAGGTGCAGGCATGTCGTGGATATCTAGGCATGTCGAGTATCGAGTCGGCCATCGGCGACGCTTTAATCACGAATCGGACCAAGCAACGTCGCTTTCGTACTCGGAGTTGCTCGAACCAGTTTTTGGAAATGTCGCCCCAAGCACCATGATACCCATACTTGTCATATGCAACAGCCAGCAGCCTTCCTCGGTCACGACGGTCCGCAAGGTAGCTACGGCGACCAGGGACATGGCTGCAAAATAGATGCGTTCGGCGATCTGTTGCATTCTACGATCGTGTGAGGCGCGAGCGACCCACAATCCGATGAGCGCCGTCACCGGCACAATCCAGGCAAAGCAAGGCGCAAACGACTCAAACCAATACGGTGCGTAAGGCATCTGTGGAGCGTATCCTTGCTCATCAATGACTTTGGAAAGGAACGCCGGAATCCATTCCCGCGCTTGGACGAATCATCCCTTTTTCCAAAAAAAGATTCAAGATCGATTTTGCCAGCTGAACGGATTTCATAGATTCTTTCTCCCCTTCTCCTCCAGCTTCTGGAGTAGAAGGGGACGGGGGATGAGGAGGACGTAGGCGGGGATGTGTGCTCGAGCTTTCGTGTGTTAGCGAGAACAAGCGAGTTCGACCATCTTCAAGACGAACAAGAGGATAGATGATCATCGTTTTCAGCAAGTGAGGGCAAAAATGATTTTCAGAAAAAGTGACCAACATCACGTACGCATTCTAGGGCGTAAGTGCGTTAGAATAGACTCGCTGTTTGCTCCTGTTTTTGATTTTTCATTCCTTCAAGTATTCACGTATGAACTTAGCTGACCTGCCTTGGCCGCGTATCCAAGCACTTGCTCCTGACACGCCGGTCATTATCCCAATCGCTGCACTCGAACAACATGGCCATCATTTGCCCGTCTTCACGGACAGTTTGCTTTTAGGAGAAGTCGTCCGTCGCGTGTCCGCGCGATTGGAATCGAAAGTTCTCTTCACCCCACTCATGTGGTTAGGTAACTCCGATCACCACTTGGATTTTTGCGGGACGCTGTCCGCCCCTCCAAGAGTCTATTTGGATCTGCTGTGCGGTTTAGTCGACAATTTGCTATTTCATGGCTTTCGACGTATCGCATTGGTTAACGGCCATGGTGGAAACGACGTCCCTGGCAAACAAGCCATCTTCGAAGTGCGTCAAAAGCACCGACAACGCGATGACTTGCTATTGTTAATGGCAACCTACTGGGGACTTGGTGAGAAACCAGGAGGACAGAATTCCGATCTCTATCAATCCGAGATGGGACATGCTTGCGAATGGGAGACGTCGATGATCTTGAGGCTCGCGCCGCATTTGGTTGGGGACTATCAGAATGCACCAGTCGTCCCTCCGGGAGAGCCGTTCCGCCCAGGCAATCGAGCTTGGATTACCAAAGACCGATCGGCTCCCGGGCACATCGGTTGGCCGAACTTGGCCACCGCAGACAAAGGTGAATTGCTCTTCAGCACGTTCGCCGAGGACGTTACCCGATGGATCGAACGCATCATCGCGTGGGACGGAAAGTCCTGGAACGGGTGAACAATGCCCAGTGTAAAACGATTGTCCCAATCGTTTCAGGAGTTTGTAGAACGACAATCCCAATCGTTTCAGGGAGAAACGCGGAGAAATAGAACATGAATTTGAATCGACGAGATTTTGTTGCGACGGCTTCACTGGCGTTGGCGACTGCGGGCACTGCCCATGCTAGAGCACCCCAAGCGCGTAAGCGAATTGCATTTCTTGGCACCGAAGTTCGAAAGCACTCGCACGCACAACATTTCTTAGATCGCCATGCCCTCGGCTATACCTGGGGTGGAAAATGGCAAGCCCCACGGTTCGATGTGGCGTCGGTATATATCGATCAGTTTCCAGAAGAAGATGACTTAGGCAAAGCGAGGATTGCTAAGTACAAACTCAACTCTTATCCGAGCGTCGCCGAAGCCCTCACGTTGGGGACATCCAAACTCGCCGTGGATGGAGTCGTGATCATCGCTGAGCATGGCAAGTACCCTAAAAACGAAAAGAAACAAACGCGATATCCAAGGTACGATTGGTTCAAGCAAGTCGTCAAGGTATTCGAATCATCGGGCCGAAGTGTTCCCGTGTTCAATGACAAGCATCTTTCGACGCAATGGAATGAGTGCGTGGAGATGGTCGTTGACTCGCGAAGACTTGGGTTCGCTTTTATGGCTGGTTCGTCGTTGCCAGTGACGTGGCGACTGCCATCGATCGATATGCCGTATGGCGTGCCATTACAAGAAAGCGTTTGTGTTGGCTACGGCGGAGTAGACAGCTATGATTTTCATGGCCTCGAAACGGCACAGTGCATGTCCGAACGGCGGCAGGGGGGCGAGGTTGGCATCGCCCACGTGCTTGCCCTCAAGGGAGATCGACTGTGGGAAACGCTCTCGCAATCAGACCGTGAAACGACTCGCAAGCTTGTTGTTGCTGCCCTGAATCGAAGCCACAATCTGCCCGTCGAAGGCGGATATCCTACGGATGCTGTTTCCTTTGAGTGGGCCCGGACGGCATTGCCTGAGACCATCGGATACTTCATTGAGCATCGAGATGGCTTCAAGACAACCATGTTGCTTGCGAAGATACGCGATTTCAATTACGCCGGGCTTCGCAAGGACAACGGCGAGATTGTGTCGTGCCAAATGTACTTGCCCATGCCGGGAACGAGCGCCACCACGGCCGATTTCTTCAATCCATTGGCTCGCCACATCGAGTCATTGGTCATCGAAGGCAAGGTTCCATATCCCGTGGAACGAACGTTGCTCACCTCGGGCATGGTCATCGGAGGTGTGGAATCGCTGTATCGCGACCAGACTCGCTACGACACTCCCGATATGAAAGTGGTCTACACCGGCCCGATGGAATCGCATTTTTGGAGAGTCTAATCGGGGCTTCACATCCTCGGCTAAGCATACCTACCTTGCCGCTCAGCCCAACAACGCTCCGCGTTAATCCAGGTGTCCGTTAATCCAGGTGTCCGTTAATCCAGGTGTCCGTTAATCCAGGTGCGAGGCACATGTATAGCTTAGAACCAAATGGACTATACAGAACTCGTTTGGCTGAAAAACTTCGGCACGTGGTACTCTGGGCATAACAATTCTCCTTTGCGGACTAATCCACCACCAAGTGCGACCCGCGGACCTAAGAGGCCGTCTCGCTTTCGTCTCAAATCATTCGATGGCTTTGTGATGAG
>JBEBHM010000006.1:0-34125 GCA_040080875.1 Pirellula sp. | reverse complement strand
GGGCGACCAGCGCCTCCAGCTCGTGGGTGCTGGCGATCACCTCGGCGGCGATCTCCTCGCGGTCGGCAACCACCTGAACGGCCGCCCGCAGCATCGCGGTCAGACCGGTCGGCGGCGCAGTGCGGCGTTCGCGCTCCGGCCGCTTCGGCCACTGGTCCTTGGGGCAATCGACGCCGACCTTGATCGCCGCGACCAACCGCGCGCCGTGACGGTCGACCGTCCCCGAACTGAGCCCGCGCACGCCGCGCAGGTCTTCCTTCGACAACACCGGCCGCGCCGCCAGCGTGGTCATGACGATGTCGTTGGTGATGAAGTTCGGCCGCACGTCGGCGCGCCGCGCTACGGCTTCGCGCCAACCGGCCAGCTCGCGCAGTACCGCCAGCTCCTTCGACGACAACCGCTGCATTGGAACCGATCGCGTTGAGGCTGGCGGCGTTGAGCCATGCGTCTTGGTCAGACGTCTCCAGCAACTTCACCGCGACGTCGAGTTTCTTAGAATCGGTCAACGCAGATTTGCTCATTGAGAGTGCTAGTTGGAATCGAACGCGAGGGTCTGTATCCGTAGCGAGTTTCAAAAGCCGGTCTTGAATGCTTGGGTCGGTTGCGATCATGTCTTCGACCAACTGAATGCCCCATTCGCGGACTCTTGGATGTGCGTCATCCAACGACTTGATCAGAGTCCCCTGCCCTGCCCCGCACACGGCCAGTACACCCATCGCATGCAATCGCGTGGGAGCATAGTTTGTTGACGCAACGAATTGAACTAACTTTTGTGTGGTCTCGGCAATTGCCTCCTTGTTGCCATGGACCACGAGGCGTTCGTACAGCAATCGCGAAGCCGTATCGCGATGCCAGCCATTCTTGCTGCCTAGGGCCTGGATAAGAGTGTCGACATTTGCGTCCCGCAGGTTAGGCATGTTGGGTCTTCGGAAGCCATCTGGGACGACTCGGTAAATGCGTCCTCGGTCCCGGCCACTGGTCAAGTCCAAGTGTTGTTTGATTTCTTCTGGCAGCGACCGAGGATGTTCGATAACTTCTCGGTACAAATCCGCGACATAGAGCGTTCCGTCGGGAGCATTTGCAAACTGGACAGGTCGAAACCAAATATCCTTGCTCGCAATGAACTCGGAATCGACATCGATCCGATGGCCGATCATCGAGATGCCTTGTTCGGTCAGTTTTTTTCGATGCACAATATTGCTACCAACATCGCCAACGATCGCAGTCCCGTGCATGTTCTCGGGATAAGCATCGCCGCGATAGATGGTGATGCCGGTAGCGCTCGTGAAGTATCCTGCGGCACGACCGCCTCCCTCGACTGGCCCGGGAACTAAGTTGTTCACTCGCAATCGCGTGCGAACGAGTCGCCAAGGTTCGACCGGGCTGATCCGGTACACAGGGGCTTGAGGACCATCGGCCGCAATGCTTTGCCGCGAAGCTGGTATGGGGATGTCTTTGCTGCTTGCAGAATATCGGTCTGGATAGAGAAACAGTTGCAGGTGGTCGCTATTTTGACAAACATACCGTCGGCCCCAGTCATCGAAGCACATGCCGTGCTGACCTCCACCACTCTCAAGACGAATACTAAGGGTCTTGGGATCGAACGAGAAATCGCGGCCGCTAACGGATATGGCCGGCTGATTGGGTGCATCGGGCAATGTGATCGAGCCACCCGAACTGCTTGTCTGGCAATAGATGCGATTATCGATTCCCCAACAAAAACTATTCAGCAACCCCTGAACGTTTTGCCTTCCGAAACCGGTAAAGACTTTTCGCTGTACATCGGACTGCCCATCGCCATCGGTGTCTTTGATGTACCAAATGTCGGGCGCGGCCGCCACGAAAATCCCACCGTCATAACAAATCACTCCGGTCGGCCATGATAAATGGTGCGCGTACAGTGTGCTTTTGTCATAGCGTCCATCGTTGTTGGTGTCTTCGAGCAGGCGGACGTTGCCTAAGAAATCCTTGTCCTGTTCCGAATAGTCGCACATCTCGACAACAAACATTCGACCGTTCTCGTCGAAAGATATGGCGACCGGATCTCGAACAAGAGGTTCGGCCGCAGCAAGTTCCAAACGGAAACCCTCCTTGACTTGAATTTCCGCCATTGCTTCGGCCGGTTCCTTGGGAGGAATTCGAGGGAGTTCGCTGGCGTAGTTTGGTTTGGAGCCGGTCACATTTTGCGCCCAAACATGGCAGCTCGTATAATTCAAAGAGACGAGCAATAACAAGAAGCAAGAAAATCGGGTGTATTTGCAGTGCATGGATAGGGAGTAAGTCTGAAGGGGTGTTGGCAGCTCAATCAATGAAGCTGCATTCTAATTGCTTGAAAAGCGTCATGGCAATCATACGTTGAACTGAATTCAGTGCCTCATCGTACACACATTGCTTTCTGGGACGAGCCGTGATTCTCGTGATTCTCGAATTGCTTACTTTTTTCCCACTAGATCGACTTCACACCTTATTTCTTGGATAGTGGATCTTGTTGAAGATCCTGCGGCAACGGGATCTTTGACAGACAAGATCCACTACGCCCAGCCCACGTATTTAGCGTTGAAGACGCCCTAGGCCGATCTGTGTGCCATTATGAGTCGTTGTCCAACATTCGAGAACAAGGACGAGAGTCTTGACGAATCCACCAACGTCCAAACCGATCGGCTACCACGGCTATCCCGTCGGCTTTTCGGAAGCGGCCGCATTCTACAAACTGTTCTCGGAAACCCGTGGGGGCCCTGGTTTCGGATTTGGCTGTACTATTCGGGAGTCATCGTTCCGGCGGTTGCCTTCGCGGCACTGAACACGAACGAAGTACTGCGAGACCAAGGCGTGCCTCGCTATCAAACGGGCTTGACGACGGACAAGTTTGCCTTTGCGGCAACCAACGAAGCCATTTGGCCATTCTATTTATTGATGATAGCGAGTTCTGTATGTTTGACGCTGATGTTGTTCGACGAGGCTCGATTCGCACGACAATCCGTCGTCGTGTTTGGGCTCTTCTCCGGATTGATCATTTCGTTTTGGTTCCATCTCGTTCTGACATCACGATTTTCGCTGATCGGCTCGGTCGGATACCATGTTACCTTGATGGTATTCATTGGATTGCTGTTCGTGATCCCGAGAGGATTCGCATGGCTGAACCGGCGAGGCATTAGTACACTCCAAATTCTCTTGGTGGCATACCACCTTTGCTTGTTGGGTGCGTTGATCGCTGCCATCTCGGGAATGGAGGAGGCAATGATCGTTTTCGTCACATGGCCCGTCGTGTTCTTGATTGGCCCCTATATTTTTGCTCCACTCGTCTGCATGTGGGCCTATTCGTTTGTGCTTGCGAGAGTTTTGATTCTCTATCCGCCGACTCGTAGGTACGCATTGAAGTCGCTGGTGTTGGTATGGTTGCCATGGTTTGCAGCGTTCTTTGCTTCGATTCGGTTCTCGATCGTGAAATCTCTAGAGATCTATTCGGCTTTGCCGGTCGAAGAACCCACGAATTGTTTCATCGTATCGGCAGCGGCCAATGGACATGTTGACGTAGTGCGCAGCACGACCGTAGCACTCCGCAGCGGAGGCGTTCGTCTGGTCAATCGTCAATTGCGTGTATTCAAAGCATTTGAGATCGCAATGAGCGCTGCATGCCCATGGTTGCACTTGCGGCTGCGATTCTTCTACAACACTGTCGGCCCAGCGATCGCGTCGAGGATCTCCAATCCTTGGCTAGCGGACGGTGTCTATATTCTGCTAAAACCGATCGAATGGTTGGTCACCATCGTCTTGTGGTCCGTGCTTGGTACGGAATTCCGATTCGTCGAACGCCTCTATCGTCCATTGGAAAAAACGAATGAAAATTGGCAGTCATGATGCGATCTAAGGAGTTAGCAAGAAAGCCAACAAGTCAGCGAACTCCTCGCGTGTCAGCGTGGTTTCAAGCCCGTCAGGCATGATCGATTGCTTGGCCGGCTCGACCTTGTCGATATCGGCAAGTGGAACTTGAAAACTCTGGCCATCGGAAGCGAGAAAATGCGTTTCGTCGCCGGACCCCGATTGCTCCAATCATTTCATGCGTGCACAATCTCTGCGGCGAAAAAACCTTAAGAAATGAAAAAGTTTTTCAGGAAAAAGTGGTGGTGATCATCACCGAAAAGCTTGACACTGATGGACGGATGTTTTCCGATAGAAAAGTTGTTGGTATCGCGATCGCTTATTGCGGGAATCTGATTGGACGGACTCGATGTTGATGTGTTGATGCGAGTTTTCAGATTTGAAATATGCTCTGAGGGAGGATGTGTCGATGAACCAAATTGCGAATAAACTAATTGGCGACTTATTCGGACTCTCAGAGTGCTTTTGCCATTCAGACTCATTAGACGAAACAGGATTCACGTTCGATTCAATTTTTGCTTTGATCCATCGCCACGTAAATTATCGGATTCCAAGGCGATTACGCCTTGTTGCAGATCCAGAGCAAATTGCACTTCATGTATTACACAAGGTATCCAGGAAGCCCCAAACTTCGTTCGTCGACGCGGAAAGCGGTGTGTTTAGCCATCGTATGTTTCGAGCGTATTGCCTTGTCGTTGCAAATCGAGAAGCGCAGAAGAGGATTCGAGATCTCAAACGAAAAAGACGAATGGCCGAATGTTTCGTGTCCATAGAAGGCATTGATAGCGTGTACTTGTCGGACACGTATCGACGCGAGTTTGATTCTCGACAAGATGCACTTGAAGGTGTATGTGAGCAATTAATCGTCGAACATAGGCAAGTATTTGAACTGTGGAGCAAGGGGCATACCAACAACGAGATGGCTAAGTTACTACACGTTCCACTCCGACGAGTCGAGCGATTGCGAGCTCAACTCAGAACGATTCTTCACAAGTGGGCAGACGAACAACGAACAACGAACGACGAACGACGAACGACGAACGACGAACGACTCTTTCCGCAATCAATCGAATGCTATGTGAATTCAGTGGAAAACAAATCTCTTTGGCGGTGTCGACCGGAAAACGGGGTTTGTGTTTAGTAGAGAATTGAATTTCTCGAAGCCGGGTCCTCGCAAAGCTGGACAAGCACTTCGGTTTTTCAATTTTCTCGAGTGGTTTCCAACGCAAACGCAAGTTGGAAGTCTTTGGATTGCCATCGTCAGAATGGAGAAAGTCCGATGAGTTTTTGGGTCTCGATGTGGACAACACCCAAATCTTGGAATCCTTGCATTCGTTTCCGATTTGTAATGTTATCTTTGGCTGTGCTGATCCTTGACGGAAATTCTTTTTGTGAAGCCCAATCTGTAACCGGGGGATTCAGTGTTTCAACGAATGGCAGATCAATCCACTCTCCGTCGAAAATTTTAAGCAACTCGGTTCTGCTACAGAACGAGTCCATTCAAAAAGAACTGAGATTGGACGGTGAGCAAATTCGCAATCTTGGTAAATTAATTCGCGATACGAACGGAATGCCAAACGTCGTGACATTTTCAAAGCCACCGCTCCCAAGGGGAGATAAAATACGGGCACTCGCGGATGGGATTCGAGCCAATCGCGACAACGTACTTCGTGACATCCTTGACCCTTTGCAGCTTGATCGATTCGTCCAACTCCTTTACCACGTTGAGATAAAGCGTGCGGGCATCGGCGAAGCGATTTTGGACGGGTACTTCGGCGACGACATCGGCGTCCAAGATTTCGAAAAGCCCGCTCTCTCAACAACATTCGAGCGGCTGATGCTGCGACTTAATTCAGCAAAGCGAGAGATACTGAGCGCTTTAGAGAAAGAAGTCGTGTCGTTCTTGGATCGGGAACAGCAGACGGCTTATTTTGCGATGTTGGGTACGCGTTTTGAATTTCGAGAAACGCCATTGGAGTCAGGACGACGCCGACTCCATTCCAACGGACTCGTAAATCCTGAATCAATCGCAGAACTACGTCCACTTCTTGAGAATGCTTCTGTGCTGGGTGAACTAAAGCTTTCTGATGCTCAACGAAGTCTCTTGTCGGCAATACCAAACCGGCGATTATCGAAGGCTGCCGATCGTGTCCAAGTAGAAATCATGATTGAAGGAACTCTGTCGAAACAGGAGATACAACGGCTAAAGCAAATGGCCTATCAGATTGAGCTGGTACACATGGGCTTTAGCAAATCGCTATCCATTGGGTTTCTCGCGAAGGCATTGGAGCTAACGGAATCGCAACGGTCAGAGATTTCGAAAAAAGCGGCGGTGTTGGAAACCGACGCGGAAAAAAAGATCTCCGCCCTAGAAGCGGCAGCGATAGTCGATTTTCTCCGTGAGTTAACTCCATTGCAGAAAGAGAGAGCCAGAGAATTATTGGGTAAGCCATTTCAATTTAGCGAGCCAGCGTAATTGCAAGTCGGATTTGAATCCTATGGTGGATGCCGATTAGATTAGTTGGTTGACGTGTTCACGTTCAAGTAATAGAAAGAACAAAATGAATCGCAAGACGCTCTTGACCAACGTTTTTGTGTTACTGACTGTTTTCTCCTCTGCAAATGCAAACCTTGATCCAAGAATTACCAATAACATTGGGTTTGTAAACGGTGTTGAAGGACAACAAAACTGTTCGACCGGAGACACCCTCACCGGACATGTTTGTTATTTCCTCTGTGGTATCTTTGATTATAAAACATTCAAGGTCAGCGTTCAATTTGGAAACGAATCACCAGGGGAGGTCATTGTTGACGTGGCTCCCATCGAAATGATTGAGTCTTGTTTTGAACACACTTTTGTGGTCCCGCAAAATCCAAATGCGGCGTACCAGGCATATACGGATGTATCTGAACTTGGGTCAGGTGGTTATTTTAGTTGGGATAGTGGATCGGTATGGTTCGAGACGTAGTCGGAAAATTGGGCGACAGGAAAATGAACGGCGGCTCTCGGTTCTTATCTTCCTGTCGTAAAATCTTCCTGTCGTTTCACGCGACGGTCCCCGAAGAAATGCACTGTTTATAGATTGCTTATCTCAACGAAATTGGGTTGAAGAGACGAATAGAGTTGTTGGTAGGCACGGAAGGCTGCATCGTACTTTTTTTGAGGTGCTTTTTGTGGAGGGACTTTGTCAACGACATGAATGACCGCTTTGCATGCCTCCTCAATGTTTTTGAATGCACCGTCACCCACGGCGGCCAGCAATGCTACGCCATACGCTGGTCCCTGTTCCGCGTTGATGGTGCAGGCTTTTTGTCCGAAAACATCGGCAAGTATTTGCTTCCATAGCGGGCTTTTGGCGCCTCCGCCACTCACTCGGATCTCTTTGACGGGTACGTTGAGCGAGCTCAAAATCGCCAAACTCTCTCGCAGCGAAAACGCGACCCCCTCCATGACCGAGCGTGCCATGTGCCCGCGAGTGTGCTTGTTAGTTAGGCCGATAAAACATCCGCGTGCATTAGGGTCAGCGTGGGGGGTGCGTTCGCCGGCAAGGTACGGCAAGAAGAAGAGACCTTCGCAGCCTGGGGCGATCTTGGCCGCCTCGGCGTTGATGATCGCGTAGGGGTCGACTCCCTTCTTCGAATTCAGCTCAGGGCAGAGGTTGTTTACAAACCACTGCAGCGATCCAGCCGCCGAAAGAGTCACTCCCATCATATGCCATTTGCCGTTCACGGCATGACAAAACGTATGCAGTCGCCCTTGGGCATCGTATTGAGGTTCATCGCTATGACAGAACATTACCCCGGAAGTGCCAATCGACGCGGTCAAGATACCTTTTTTGACAATCCCATTGCCGACAGCACCCGCTGCGCAGTCCCCTGCCCCGCCGACCACTTTGCAATCGGTCGTGAGTCCAAGTTCGGCAGCAACCTCGGGCAGAAGCTTGCCGGTCACTTGCTCCGATTCGTAAACGGTCGCAAGAATCGAGGGGTCGATCTCAAGCTTGGACAATAGTTCTTTGGACCAACACCGATTTCGAACGTCCAGGAGGAGCATTCCGCTCGCATCGCTCACTTCGGTGGCGAATTCGCCCGTCAATCTGCGCCGCACATCGTCTTTGGGCAAAAGGAGATGCGACAAGGCCGCGTAGTTTTTTGGTTCACGATTTCTCAACCAAAGTAGCTTGGGTGCCGTAAAGCCGGTGAGTGCCGGATTCGCAACCATGGCGATGAGGGCATCGCGCCCCCCTGCCCTCTCGGTGATTTCGAGGCATTCGGCTGCGGTCCGTTGATCGTTCCAGAGCAAGGCGGGGCGGATTACTTTGCCTTTTCGATTGAGGAATACCGATCCATGCATTTGCCCGGAAAGCCCGATGGCTTTGACCTCCCCTTTCTTTACTTTGCTCGTTTTGATTACCGCTTTGATTGTTTTTTTGACCGCGATCCACCAATCCTCAGGGTCTTGTTCCGTCCAAAGTGGTTTGGGCATAAGCACAGGGTATTCGGCAGCCGACTCGGCCAAGATCGCGCCTTGGTCGTTCATGATCAGGCTCTTGGTGCCTGAGGTTCCTATATCAACACCTAAGTAATACGACATGCTGTGCCTCGGGATGACTTTTTAACTGGATGAATCGTTCGCGATCAACAAACCGTCGGAATCCATCGTTGGATGTTTTCCGATGCATACTATACTGTTCCCATTCTCACAACAAAATCGCCCCAATTGAATGAACCACTACTTATCTACAATATCCATGATTCTTAGGTACTTGTCAGTTGTTGCAGTCATACTCTCGATGGGATGTGCGGACAAGAATCCAACGCCAATCCAAGATACTCCCAGTGTTGCAAACAAGGATCGGCCACCCTTGCAAGTTTGGCTTGTCGATGCTCCGGAGCTTGAAAAGGAAATCGGCGTTCGCTGGCAATCTGCATCGGACCAGCCGATGGAAGTGAAAGTCATGACCGCATCCGAATTGACCGACGGGCGAACGTATAGCGCGGACGTGGTCGTTTTTCCTGGCTCGCAAATCGGTGACATGGTCAGGCACGGAGTCATCGGTCGTTTGCCATCGCCATTGCTTAAGAAAAAGGATTCCAATCGAGGAGAAATCGTCGAGGAATGGCCGGTACGTTGGCGCAATTTGGCGAGCTTCGGGAGCCAATGGTACGGGATTCCGCTAGGTGCGCCTCCACTGGGCGCGATTGCGCTAGGAACGGAATTGCACGGGTTGGTTGAGATTGAGAAGTCATTGATTTCGACCAAACTCTCGACCACCACATCGATGATCGAGTGGGATAAGTTTCTAAACTCGGCTGAGTCAACACTCGCAAAGGGGGGTGGGGGCTCGTCGACGATCGACGAGCAAATTTCCAAATTGAGCGCCAAAGAAAAGGGCAATTTGGTAGATCGTTTTCTTTGGATTGCAGCCACCACGGATGCTCGCCGCAAAGGATTGTTTGACTTGGTCAAGATGCAAGCACGCATGCATCAGCCCGAATTTGTCGCTTCCGCCAAGATCCTACGTCGGTTGGCTCTCGCATTTCCTGAGACGATTTTTGATGAACCGATCGAGGCTTGGTCGAAAGTAGTTAATCATTCGTCGGGCAAAGTCATGTTTGCCATCGGTCGTCCCAGCCCAACGTACGAAATTGGCGGCTCGCCGGTCGCTTCAGAAACTGCTCCCATCGTTGTCCCACTCATTTGGAACGCGGAGCATGGATTGATCGCGTCCGTTGGAAAGAACACGCGTCAGTCCGCTGTGTCATCCCTTTTTCTATCCTGGCTAACGTCCGAGGAACTACGCGAGGTCTTACGACCCACTTCTCCTCGCATGGAACTGCTTCCCAGCCAGTCCGATCGCAATGCAACCCGCGCGGACTATCGAGAATTTCAAAATTTGAACAGTCGGCAGCATTTGAACCAAGGCATGGATTTGTCGTTACGTTTTGCAAACGGAAGCCAATACCGCGACTTATTGGCTGATTATTTAGCTCAGGTCATTCAAGGTAAAGAACAAGCCGAAACGGTTATGATTCGGTGTTCCAAAGCCTGGAATGCGCTTACGGACAAACTAGACAAAGACAAACAGCGGCTTTCGATCGAGCAGTCCCTAGGCTTTCAAAAACAATAAATTTCGAAGCGTACAGAATCACATAGAAAGTCTTCTCGTGTCGCCACTTCGGCAAATCATTTTAGCTTCCCAAGGCCGGCGATCATTCTCTGGGAATCATCCTTGGATCCTCGCCAATTCGATCTTGGAGCCCGGTTCCATCCCCACCGTGGGAGAGCAGGTAGACCTAGTCAGCAATGACGGCAAGTGGATTGGCCGCGGCCTGTACAATCCCAACAGCCGAATTCGCGTTCGCCTCTATACTTGGGATTCGTCGGAATTCATCACCACGGAGTTGATCCACACAAGGATCGATCGAGCGATACAACTTCGCAGCCGTATGGCCAATGGGTCACATCGCCAAGCATTGAGGATCATATTCAGTGAAGCGGATCAGTTGAGCGGGTTGGTCGTCGACAAGTATGCCGAACACTTGGTCATCCAACTGACTGCGGCAGCTTTGCTGCCTCACTTGGACACGATCGTCGAACGGCTGTTTCATCACTACCGTCCACTCAGTATCTCTTATCAAGTGGACGAACGAACTGCGAAAAGCGAAGGGCTTGAAATGGCCCATCGGTTCATGATCGGTCATGCGCCTGAGGAGCACGTGACCATCGAAGAGAACGAATTGCTATGGACAGTGGACGTTGTTGGAGGACAAAAAACGGGATATTACCTGGACCAGCGCGACAATCGCTTGGCGGCCGCTCGATGGACGGCCCCGGATTCTCGAGTCCTCGATGTGTGTTGCTATGTCGGAGGATTTGCGTTGACGATAGCCAAGCACTGTCCGACAAGTCAGGTGACCGCGATCGACAGTAGCGAAAAAGCCCTGTTGAAGGCTCAGGAGCATGTGAGGCTCAATCATTTGGAGGGACGAGTTGCGTTCGAACAAGCCGATTTTTTTGATGCCCTCTCGACGCGGTTGGATGCCAACGAGAAATTTGACACGATTGTCTTGGACCCACCGAGACTTGCCGGCTCTCGCGACCAGATCCAAAGGGCACTCAACGCCTACCACCGCTTAAACTACCTAGCCGTTCGAATGCTGAATCCTGGTGGGACGCTTGTGACTTGCAGCTGTTCGGGGCGTGTTTCGCGGAACGATTTCCGGGAGATGCTGCATGGCGTGAGTACTCGCACGCACCGAGAAATTCAGGTTCTGGAGGAACGCGGAGCCGCCCCGGATCACCCAAGTTGCATGAGTTGTCCGGAAACCGACTACCTGAAGTGCATCATTGCTCGAGTGCTGTGAAATGAGGGTTGAGGGTTGCCTGAAGCCTGAAGCCTGAAAAGTTTCGAATTTTTCAAAAATAGTGCTTTCCTTGCGAACCTTCGGAACGATACCATAGTCTGACGTCTATAAGACGAGTGAGGTTCGTAGTCGATTTTTTCGCTACATCTTACTAATTTTCGATTTGGCGAAGCGTCGAACGAGACCCATACTTTCGTTACGACCGTTTCCGTTTCGTTTCCCCTTTTTTTTCGTGGTTATTAGTTTAGTTTCTATCATCTCTCGATCTGCGCCTAACGGTGCTGGGAGGAAGTCATGCGTCAACTGAATATTGCTCAACGATTTGCCAATTATTTCGCGTCAGTGCGAGATTGCGCGTCGGTGGTGGGTAATAAAGTGCGCTTGACACTTCTACACCTTCTCCATGGGCAGCTTGGTACGTCGAGTCAATCGCAGGGATATGAACATCCCGAGATTCGCTCCGTGGCGTTTAGGTGGATGAGGACCATATGGCCGGTCATGACACCGGCAACATGTTCCTTACCAACCAAACCCACAGTCAAACGCGGCAGTTAGCTGTTGCACCGACCGAAACCTGCGATTCACGATCGCCACGCAAGTTTCGACAAGTACCCAAGGCGATTAGTACGCGAAATGTCCTAGTAGGAATGCTCCGCTCTGCGTTTTAAGCAGTTCGAAAGCAGTTCCGGCGTCCCTTCGGGTCAGGGATCTGTTCTGTTCGAGATTTTTCGAATCGGACAAATCCAAGACGCCCAAGGTGAGTCAGCCTGGATCCCAAGAAGACGTTTCGCGTTAAGAAAAAACAAACCCGTCCTGCGACCCCTTCGCGGCCATTCGTTGTGACGGACTTCAACGGGAGATGCTTTGATCATGACTACCGCAACGCAAAGATATACGTACGAAGATTTATCGCAAACGAGCGTCGTTGACTTGGTTATCCAAGCTCAAGCTGGTGATCGATCTGCAATGGATCAACTCTATTGCCGATTCCAACAGCATGTCTTGTCTCTGGCCTACAAGAGAACAGGCAACTGGGACGAAGCTCAGGAGTTGAGCCAAGACGTCTTTATCCAAGCCTTTCGACGACTCGGGCAATTGCAAGTTCCCGAAGCCTTCGGAGGGTGGTTGCGACAAATCGTTCACCGCATGGCCATCAATCGGATGACTCGTCGGCCCAAGCCAGCCTCCATCGATCATGAGATTCTGGAAGCCACGGTAACCTGCGAAAGCGACCCGTTGCAGTCGGTTTTGACCGGCGAACAACGCGCTCAAGTCCACCAAGGTTTAAACCGACTGGGCGATCTCGATCGACAAACGTTGATCGCGTTCTACCTGGACGGTCAGAGCCTAAACGAAATGAGCCATGCATTCGCTGCACCGATTGGAACGATCAAGCGACGATTGCACGTCGCTCGCAAGCGATTGGCTAAGGAATGCGAGATCATGCAAGCTGTGTAAACGCCAGCTTACTATTTTCAAAGACTCGGTGGGACCGAAACCTCACCGAGCCTCTTCTGCCGTAGCACTCGTGCATGTCCAGATTAGAGTACTCGTGCGTATTGAATTCTGATTTTGCTGGCTGAAGGTAGTGGATCTTGTTAAAGATCCTTCGATCTGGGAGGTTTAACAACCTCCACTACACCCATGGTTAGCCTGGAAAACGCACTAGGTGGTGTATTCCGAATTGAACCGCACATACTCCGTGTTGAGGTCGGTGGTCCAATGAGTTGCAATGCCCGGCCCCATGCCGACCTGCAAATCGATTTCCGTAAGTTTGCTCACCTTAATGGACTGACTTACTTTGGCGGCATCAAACGCTAGCGGCTCTCCTTTTTCGAACAGCGGAATTCCGTTGATCTTCAGAGCGGTATGCTCCGGTCGAATAGGCACGCCGGCAAAGCCAGCTGCCGAGACAATTCGGCCCCAATTCGGGTCTCCCCCCGTGATCGCTGTCTTGACCAAATTGCTGAGAGCGATGTTTCTAGCGACCGCGTCTGCATCTGCGTCAGTATTGGCACCCACGATTCGTATTTCGATCAGGTGCGTGGCTCCTTCGCCGTCGTCTGGGATTTTCTTGGCTAGCTCGATCGCAAGCTGGCACAAATGAGTCGCAAACTCTTGTTCGCCAGCACCGTGAATCGCCGGCCGATCCGAGGTCGGTTGCGAGGCGAGCATTACCAAGCTGTCGTTGGTACTCATATGTCCCTCGACGCTGATACAGTTGAACGACTTGTTGGAGGCCGACTGTAAAATCCGTTGGGCCTGGGCCGGCTCCAATGGCGCATCCGTGATGATGATTGCTAGCATAGTTGCCATTTTGGGGCCGATCATGCCTGCACCCTTGCACATGCCAACGATGTGAGTCTCAACGCCCCCAAGCATAAATCGACGCTCTGCTATCTTGCGAGCGATATCCGTGGTCAATATTCCATCGCATGCGTTCAAGAAGCCTTGCTCGGTGGCCGCAAGTTCGCTTGCCGCAGCCTGGATGCCGGACTTGACTTTGTCCATGGGGAGGAACCGTCCGATAACGCCTGTGCTCATGACAACAAACTGGTCTGCCGTCAGTTTGCCCGCAGGATCGATGGCGGATGCTGCGAGTCGGGTCATTTCGACAGCGTCCTGAAAGCCTTGAACGCCAGTGCAAGCATTCGCATTGCCACTGTTGACGACAATTCCTCGAATCGATTTTGAGGGGGTCCGGTTTCGAGATACCACGACGGGCGCCGCGACGATTTGATTGGTGGTATATACGCCAGCGGCAACGCAGGGAGTGTCCGAAACGATAAGCGTCACGTCACGAGCGCCAGGGCGGCTTTTGATTCGACTAGAAACACCTGCAAACCTAAATCCGATGGGAAGATGGACCATTTGTACCCCGGCAACAATCGATGAAACGCAAACTGATTCGAATTCGAATTCGATAGTAGATTGCAGAGTTGGACGCGTGACAAGATGACACGCCTTGATCTGTGGGGCGCACTTGCCGAGTGCGACCGTGGAGTGCGTACGATTCTATAGGGCGTGGCCGAGGTTTTGAGCAGTTCATGATGACTTCCGGCAGAAGTCACCCACTGTGTTGCAAAAATGCTTGCAAAAGGTATCGAAAGACCTTGACTTGCCGCGAAAGAATCTGCGATACCACTTTTGAGGCGAGCGAGAAAGCGCGTAGACAATGGCGGACGACCCAACAAGGTACGGGAATCGAGCAATCGATGAAAAATTTCTGGACGGCGATCAAGGATTCATTGCACCACTCGCCAGCCATTGTGCTTGCCACCCTATGTTCCGTTGGGATTGCATTTCTATGGGGTTCCAACATCGGTGCTTTGTATCCAGTCATCGACATGACCTTGCATGGCGAGTCCATGCAGAGTTGGCTTGAGAAGAAGATTGATCAGCAACAAGCCGACATCGATGAACTCGACGGTTGGATTGAAATGCTGGATGAACTGGGGCTGATACAAGAGTCAGAATCGCTTGCGAAGGAGGCCAAGGCCAAGGCCAGAAATATGGCATGGCAGGAATGGGCATTGGCTTGGGAGAATCGCCTCTTGCCGCGAGATCCTTTCCAGACCATCTGTTGCATTATGGGGGTACTCATCGTTAGCACTTTGGTCAAGCATCTATTGATGCTCACCAGCGACCTGCTGATCGGGCGTGTCTCGACAAGCATCGTTCGCGGACTGCGGCAACGCGTCTTCGATACGGCGCTCCACATGGATCGCAAGTCGTACCAGGGATTTGGCACGAGCGGTCTCATGGCGGCGATCACGTCGGCAGCGGACGGTTTAGCGATCGGGTTGATGAGTTTGTTTGGTGCGGCGGTGCGCGAGCCGCTACGAATCATCGCATGCCTGATCGGCGCGTGCATTATCAATTGGAGATTGCTGTTGCTCTCGGTTGTGTTGGCACCCCTCTTGATCATGGTCGTCGTATATTTCAATCGCAAGATTCGAGCCGTGGCTGCGTCGATCATCGGGCGCAACGCTGGCTTTCACGAAGTCCTCCTGGAAGCCCTCAACAACGTCTTTACCGTACAAGCCTTTACTATGGAGAAGGAAGAGAAAGCCCGTTTTGCCGAGTGCACCAAAGGCATGCAAAACATCAGCCTAAAAATGATCTTCTACACCGGATTGAGCAAGCCGTTTACGGAGTTGATCGGCGTGGCCATGGTGGCTATTACGGTTTGTGCCGGCGCATATCTCGTCGTCAATCAACAGACCCATATCTTTTTTTTGCAAATCTGCGACGTGCCGATGAAGATCCAGGATTTGTTGATTTTCTTTGGGTTGCTAATCGGCGCCAGCGATCCCCTCCGCAAACTCTCAGGTGTGTCGGTCTCCATCTATAGTGGAGCCATGGCAGCTGACTTCCTTTACAGCATCCTCCATTCCAAACCGGTATTGGTCGACCCAGCCGTTCCCGTAACTCTCGATGGACGTCATCAAACGCTGTCGCTGCAAAACGTCTCATTTCACTATAACGGTGCCCAACCGGTGCTCAAGGCGATCAACGTCGAAGTCGGCTTTGGAAAAACGATAGCCATTCTCGGCCCGAACGGCAGCGGCAAGTCGACACTCATCCAACTGCTTTGTCGATACTACGATCCTGTTCAGGGCAGCATTTGTTTTGACGGAGTCGATTTTCGAAACTTGGAAATCCAAGACATTCGGAAACGCATTGCATTGGTTAGTCAAAGCACCGAGTTGTTCAACAGGACGGTTGCCGACAATATTCAATATGGCAGTCCCAATTGTTCGCGCGAGCAAGTGATTGAAGCAGCGAAGTTGGCCCACGCCCATTCCTTCATTACGACGTCCCTGAGCAACGGCTATGAAACCGTCGTCGGCCAAGCCGGGCAACGACTCAGTGGCGGGCAACGGCAGCGAATCGCTCTGGCACGCGCCATCCTCCGCAAACCGGAAGTTCTGATCCTGGATGAATCTACCAGCCAAATCGACATGGCCAGCGAACTGCAGATCCGAGAGACGCTGCAATCGATGAAGGGGCATATGACCATCATCATCATCACGCACCGTGAAGCCCTCGTGGCGCTGGCAGACCAAGTTTACGAAATGCAAAATGGCTCGCTCGTCCAACAAGCCAAGACGCTGCCATTCGAAACAACGGTAGCCAACAAAGTCGCCTAGAAGGAATTAGGAATTAGGAATTAGGAATTGCAGGCTAGTTAGAGTCCCATTGCAACCTATAGGCCCAGCGCAACGCCGTCGTTTCTGCTTTCCGTGGCACCTTGCAATAGGTTGCGATCCCAGTCGATCAGAATGCCTTGGTACCCCCCCATGGATCCACGGCCGTGTCTGAGCTGATGTCCCATTTTTTCTAACGAGCGAATGGTTTCCGAGGGGATGCCCGATTCGTAATAAACCGTGCCTCCTTTGGGGTCTGCCGGCGCGCTCGTGGGAGTCTCGCTCCCTTCGTGTCGAACACGTGCCGCATCGCCTGCCATTTGTATATTCATTCCGAAGTCGATCCAATTAACAAGCACTTGCACCTGACCTTGAGGTTGCATATCTCCCCCCATCACGCCGAATACGAAGACAGGTTTTCCGGCTTTGGTAACCAACGCTGGAATGATGGTGTGGAAGGGGCGTTTGCGAGGCTCCAATCGATTGGGATGGGCAGGGTCAAGCGAAAAGAGGTTGCCTCGATTCTGCATGGCGAATCCAACTTCGCCTGGAACGACTTGACTACCGAAGCCGTGATAGTTACTTTGAATCAGCGAACAGCAATTGCGGTATTTATCGACAACACAAAGGTAGACGGTGTCTCCCTGGACGAGCTTGGGATCGCCGGCCTGCACATCGATCGCGGCGTTCTCCATATTGATACGTGCCGCTTGTTTGCGGGCGTAAGCGATGGATTTCAACTGATCGACGGGTACCTTTTCGAAGGCCATGTCCGCATAGAATCGAGCTCGATCGGCATATGCAAGTTTTTTTGCTTCCAAAAGTAAATGCAAGTACTTTGGAGATCCCCAACCCATGGAGGCAATGTCGTGTTGTGAGAGAACGTTCAACATCTGAAGTACGGAGAGGCCTTGTCCATTCGGCGGAATTTGCCACACGTCGTAGCCGCGATAATTGGTGGAAATGGGCTGAACCCATTCGTTGCGATGATCAGCGAAATCCTCGCGTTCGAAAAAACCGCCATTGGCTTGACTGAACCTTACGATTTCCTCTGCTATCGAACCTCGGTAAAACGCGTCTGGACCCTCGGCTGCAATCTTGCGATACGATGCTGCCAACCGAGGATTGCGGAATAAATCACCAGCTCGTGGAGGTCGATTGCCCTCAAGCAAAAATGTCTTCTGAGAATCGGGCCATTTGGCGAAGTTCTGGTCGGCCCGAGACCAAAAACCACCGATGACCGGCGAAACCGGGAAGCCCTTTTCGGCTAATTCGATGGCTGGCGCGAATACTTGGTGCATGGGCAAACGACCAAATTTGGAATGCAGGTCGTACCAACCTGAAACACAACCGGGAACGCTCCATGAGAGCGGGCCATTTAACGGAATCTCTTTGAGCCCCCGCTTGGCGAACTCGTCGCGCGTTAGTTTGCCAGGACTCCTTCCACTGGCATTCAGACCATGCAGTTGGTTGGACTTGGCATCCCAGACGATGGCATAAAGATCACCACCCATGCCGCAACTCATAGGTTCGACCACACCGAGAACCGCGTTGGCCGCGATTGCCGCGTCGATTGCCGTTCCACCGTCGGACAGAACTCGGAGCGCAGCCTGAGTCGCGCGCGGGTCACTTGTACAAGCCATCCCTTGGCTAGCCATCACGACCGATCGACTCTGATGTATTGGCCCGCTTGGCCTTTCATATCGACCGACAGCTTGGGTACTGCTATTGCTCGGCGCTGGTTCTTGTGCATCAACAAGTCGCATAGTGATCACGGAAATCCAAACGAGACTTCGCAAAGCGAAATAGGTTGTAACGCGGAGCATTTCTATGCCTCTAGTAGCAAAGTGAAATTGTGGCAGTGGTGTAATCCATTCCGGTTGATTCTACCCTTTGCATCTTGACGCACGGCATCCCAAGCGATCGAACTTTACGTAATCATTCCGTAAACGATGGCAGCAACAATTGCACCTAGCACCGGGCCCGCGACCGGCACCCAGGCGTACTCCCAGTCGCTGTCTCGTTTGTTTGCGATTGGCAACAGATGATGCATAATGCGTGGCCCAAGATCGCGAGCCGGGTTGATGGCGTAACCTGTGGTACCACCCAATGAAAGTCCAATTCCAAAGACGATCAACGCGACATTGACCAAGCCCAAGCTGCCTAAACCTAACTTCACCGGCTCTGCAGCATTCACGCCAGCCAAGTTCTCGACCGTCGGGTCCGCGATCAAAAGTACCGGCAACACCAACATCATAGTTCCTACCGTCTCGCAAAAGAAGGATTGCCAGTTTCCGCGAAGGTTTGGGGACGTGCAAAAGCAAGCCATCTTGGCGTCGGCATCTTCGGTAGCGGCGAAATGATCACGATAGAACTGGTATACGATTGCAGATCCGGCCATCGCCCCGAGCATCTGCGCGATGATGTACTCGACTACCGACCCAGCCGTCACTTTTCCAGCCACGGCTAGTCCAATCGTGACTGCCGGATTGAGATGTGCTCCACTGGCTTTCGCACTGCACAAGGCTCCAACAAACACGGCAATAGACCATCCGGCCGTGATGACCAGCCAGCCGGCCCCGTTCCCTTTGGTCTTGGCCAAAACAACGTTAGCTACGACTCCATTTCCAAAAACAATCAAGACAAGCGTACCAAGAAACTCAGCGACAAGTGCGTTCACGTTTCAATACCTTTATAAGCAACTCATGGGGTGGAACAAAAGATTAACTCAGAATATACCGTCGTGCCACGCGACAGAACATTTCGACTTGCGAAGTTTGCCATTTTTCATCGCGGTTTAATTCGTCGGCCAATATTTTGGCCACGCACGGTGCCATTGAAATCGCTGCTTGGGCGTTCAAGAACAAGGCTCGGGTTCTCCGCGCCAGAACATCCTCGACCGTTCGAGCCCATTCATATCGGACCGCCCAGATCACTTCGGCCATGCGAATGGAGAATGCCGGATGCACTCTGGCTCCTAACTCAGGCTGCCGCTGAACGAGCTGTTCGATCAACTCAAAGTCGGTACCGTAAATGGATTGCTGGCATGCTGTTTCTTTTGGTGCGCCATGCAGCCTCAACTCCTGTGTCACCGAGGGACGTTGCGGGACATTCAAAAACTTCATAACTTGATCGATGCAGTCTTCAGCCATCTGTCGGTAGGTCGTCCACTTACCCCCGGTAATAGTCATCAAGCCCGTAGGAGAGATCTCGATGAAATGATCGCGCGAAAGCGACGCGGTGGACCTGCCGGGCTTGGCTCTGACCAACGGTCGAATTCCCACAAATACGCTCAAGCAATCTGTTCGCGCGGGTGCGTTTTGCAAATAGTCTGCAGTGGTCTCCAGCAAGAAATCAATTTCCTCATTGAGGGCTATCGGTTCGTCGTTCGCGACAGGAATTGGCGTGTCGGTGGTTCCGAGCAATACGTGGTCGTGCCAAGGAATGATGAACATGACCCGTCCGTCTTTTGTTTTCGGAACAATCATGGCGGTGGTTCCAGGAAAGAATCGCTTGGGCATGACCAAGTGGATCCCCTGACTGGCCGCAATCAACGGAACCGAATCTTCTTGATCCAGCTTCCTAATCGAGTCGCAGAATGGGCCGGTCGCATTAAGAACACATCGCGAGTGAACTCGATGTGTTTTCCCAGACTCTTCGTCTCGAAAAACCAGGCCATGGACTTGGCCATTCGCTTCCTTGGTCAGCTCCACGACCGTGGCGTAATTGACCAAAAATGCGCCTCGCTCGGCAGCAGTGTGGACCAAATTGATGAGGAGTCGGCTATCGTCAAACTGCCCGTCGAAATAGGAAATGCCACCCGCGATCTGATCGTGCGACAAAGCGCTCAATTTGGAAAGTACCTGCCGCTGAGTGAGTCGCTGTGATCGATGGAACTCCGGACTGCTGGCGAGCCAGTCATAGGCTACCATGCCTAATCCGTAGTAGCCAACTTGCATAAGAGTGCGGCACGGTAAAATGAACTCGAGTGGGTGAACAATGTGCGGTGCGTTGCGCAAGAGTCTCGCTCGCTCGCGAAGAGACTCACGCACCAACGACACGTTACCCCGCTCTAGATATCGGACTCCACCGTGGATCAGTTTGGTGGATCGACTTGACGTCCCTTGGCCAAAGTCCGATCGTTCAAGCAATAAAACGGATAGCCCGCGGGCTGCAGCGTCGAGTGCGGCGCCGACTCCGGAAGCCCCACCCCCAATGATGGCCAAGTCCCACGCATCCGAACGATGGATAGCTGCATCCAGGTGCCGTTGACGATGAAAGAGATCGTGCATCGAGTTGTTACAGTTGTTGTTACTGCTGTTCCCAGTCTTTGGAGCGTTCGAGGGCACGTTGCCAGCGTGCGCGAAGCCATGAAACGTGATCGCCATTCATCGAGGGTTCAAATACGCGATCCGTTTGCCAGATGGATTCGATTTCCGATGAATCTTTCCAGTAGCCGACGGCAAGGCCAGCTAAGAATGCTGCGCCAAGTGCGGTCGTTTCGATGATCTTGGGTCGGACGACGGGAGCCCTCAGGATGTCGGCTTGAAACTGCATCAACAAGTTATTGGCTGCTGCACCGCCGTCCACTCGAAGTTGTTCGATACGGATTCCAGAGTCCTGTTGCATTGCGTCAAGAACGTCTGCCACTTGAAATGCGATTCCCTCAAGGGCCGCGCGAGCGATATGGGCTTTGGTAGTTCCACGGGTGATTCCAAGAATTGTTCCGCGCGCGTAAGCGTCCCAATGCGGGGCACCCAAGCCAGCGAACGCGGGCACCACGAATATGCCACCGCTATCAGGCACACTCAATGCCATCGCTTCGATTTCCGACGAAGAATTAATAATACCGAGACCATCCCGCAGCCACTGCACAACGGCTCCGGCAATAAACACGCTCCCCTCGAGAGCGTATTGCGGTTGTGACTGCGGGCCTAGTTGCCATGCAAGCGTCGAGAGCAATCGGTTTTTTGAAACTTGAGGTTTGTCCCCCACGTTCATCAACATAAAGCAGCCGGTACCATAAGTGTTCTTTGCCATCCCGTGCCGTGAACAGTTTTGACCGAACAATGCGGCTTGCTGATCGCCGGCGATGCCCGCAATCGGAATCGATCGATCAAACAGGCCGGATGCCGTCTCGCCATAGATCTCGCTGCTCGTTCGCACTTCGGGTAACACGGACCGTGGTACGTTGAGCAGTTGGAGGAGTTCGTCATCCCACCTACCGGTGGTAAGATTGAATAGCATCGTGCGTGAAGCGTTGCTGGGATCGGTGATATGCAGCTTGCCTTGCGTCAGTTTCCAAACCAACCAAGTGTCGATAGTACCACAAGCCAGTTCGCCTCGCTCGGCGCGCGCCCGAGCGCCAGGAACGTGGTCGAGGATCCACTGGATTTTTGTACCTGAAAAATAGGCATCGATAACCAAGCCGGTTTTGTTCTGAATCAGTTCAGCGTGCCCTTCGTTGCGCATTCGATCACATACGTCCGCGGTGCGTCGATCTTGCCATACGATTGCGTTGTAGATCGGCTTGCCAGTCGATCGTTCCCAAACGACGGTGGTTTCGCGTTGATTGGTGATTCCGATCGCAGCAACACCCTGCCCCTGGTCTGTTCCGGATCGAATGGCTTCCTTGGCGACTTCGTATTGCGAAGCCCAGATCTCTTCGGGATCATGCTCGACAAGTCCCGATTGGGGATAGATCTGTCGAAATTCTTTTTGCACAACGCGATGGAGGGACCCACGATGATCAAATAGGATTGCACGCGAGCTGGTTGTACCTTGATCGAGCGCCAAGACAAAAGACATGTTGTACCTGCGAGTCCAAAGAAAGTTCGGAATGGGTTTCGTCAGAAGTATATCAGAGTCCGCCGAGCTCAACCGCATCGGGGCCGGCCTATGTTATTCAAAAATCCCTGCGTCGAAGCAATCGAACAGGCTACCCGATTCGGCGGACATAAAGCCGTCCACAAGATTGCAACGGTTCGCGTAGAATTGCTATACTGTTGATGCTTGACGAAACCTACTAGACTAGACTCTATCCGAGTCGCCCTGATGTTCCCAAATGAATAAATTTCTCGCCGTACTCGTATCCCTCGCTTCTGCCAACATCCTTTATGCCGAAATAGGAATCATTTCTCCTGCGGAAGCGAACCGATTGTTGCAAGCAGAGGACGACCAGCAAAAACCGGTGGTCTTGGATACACGAGGAGGCTACAAAGACTACTTTCGAGGGCACTTGCCTCGCGCTCATCATTTAAACTTTGACACGCTGCGTGGCACCGACAAGGGCGTTCCGGTTCAATATTTGCCGGATGAATTGACAAAGACACTATTGATTCGCGCGGGAGTTGACCGCACGCGAACGCACATCGTCTATGCCACCGGTGAATCGCTTCCTAACGACGAAATATTGAGCGCCAGTATGGTTGCATACGTCTTGGAAAAATTCGGCGTTCAAAACATATCCATCATCGATGGAGGTCTGCCGGCGTGGCAACAAAACAAGCTTCCGGTAACCCAAGAGTATTTTGGGAATCCAGCTGGCCTTTTGCCTCAGCGCGACAGCAAAGACATTGCTATTGGCCTTGACGAATTGGTGAGCCGAAAGGGCAAGCCTGGAGTGCTGATCGTAGACGCTCGCCCAGTCAATGAGTACATCGGGTCAGACGATGTATGGCTTCGCAAAGGGCACATCCCGGGAGCCATCAGTTTTCACTGGGCTCGGTTGATGGACAAAAGAAACACGCACCAATTCCTACCGTTCGCTCAAGTCAAAGCCGACCTCGAATCGGTGGGATTGACAAAAGACAAAGAGATTATTGTCTACTGCGGAACTTCGCGTGAAGGAAGCTTGCTACGATTCTATTTAAAGCACGTTGCCAAGTATCCGAACGTGCGATTGTACGAGGGTTCATGGAAGGAGTACGTCTCGTTCAAACAGCTTCCGACCGAAACCGATCACCCCAATTCAAAGTAAGTTTCTTAGACTGTGCTCATCGTGGCGTTGGTCCTCGCGGTTTGCTTCGTCGCATTTACGAACGGAGCGAACGCCAACTTCAAGGGCGTCGCGTCGCTCTATGGCAGTGGCACAACCTCGCTTCGCACCGCGCTGATGTGGGGGACCGGCATGACGTTTATCGGTTCGTTGGCCGCGATTTACTTTGCAAGCGGACTGCTCAAGTCGTTCAGTGGCCGGGGAATCGTACCCGATGTTCTCGCACAATCTCACCATTTTGCTACAGCCGTCGCCATCGGTGCTGCGCTATCCAGCTATCTTGCAACGCGATTGGGGTTTCCGGTATCGACGACGCATGCCTTGGTGGGAGCATTGTTTGGTGCAGGGATTGCGGGTGGCCAAGGACAAGTTTCGATCGTGGCGCTTACCAAGAATTTCGTCTTTCCTCTCTTCTTTAGTCCATTGGTTGCCATTGCAATCGGAGCGATTCTGTACGGGATATTGATTCGATTCGGAATGTTGCCCAGCCAGCGTCATCGAACGCTGGACATATTGCATTTCGCGAGCACCGGATCGGCTAGCTTTGCACGAGGATTAAACGACACGCCAAAGATTGCAGCATTGCTTTTGTTGGCGCCAGGCTTGGACTCGACCCTGTGCATCTTGATTGTCGGCGTCGGTATTTTGATTGGCGGACTCATTGACGCGGAGGGTGTAGCGGAGACCCTTGGGAAAAAAGTGACCGGCATGAATCCCGGCCAAGGATTCGCTGCAAGTTTAGTGACCGCAGGATTGGTAACCTCGGCCAGTTGGCACAGTTTGCCCGTGAGCACCACGCATGTCAGCGTTGGGGCGCTCCTCGGAATAGGGATTACAACGCGTCAAGCGAACTGGCGCAAGGTCGGCGAGATTCTGCTGGCGTGGGTCAGTACCCTCCCCTGCAGCGCGGCGATATCAGCGACGGTCTATCTAATCATGCATCTGTTCTAGACGCTGGCGGCGAGTCGATGCAAGTTGAATCCTGCTGCTAAACAGGATTTGATCGTAACTCGTCGAGAGAATAAAAATGGTCGCGCCAATAGATGCCCTGGCGCCAGTAGGTCAACCAAATTGCCCGGTTGATAACGAACAAAAACATCAAAACGCCGACTGGAAAAAACAAACCGTAAAGCCACGTATAACCAAGGCTGACGGCATTGTGGATCGCCATGCCGAGCATGGCGACGCAGGTCGCCAATAACAACCACCATGAAACGCCAGTTGCCATGCAGAGGAGAATCCATGGCATGACGAACAATGTCGGCAATGCCAAATTGGTCAGAACTAATTTGGCGGGGCTGTAGTCCATTCCGGCGTAGGAGTTCTTCTCGAGGCCACGCACGAGCGCCAATACCGATGGATACCAAGGGACGGAAATCAATCCGATGCCGCTTGCAAATCGTTGGCGATATCCATTCATTTTGATGATTTTGCCAAGTTTGAGATCGTCGTCTGGACGCAGTCGAATCGTCTCGTGCCCTTGCAGCTTTCTATAGACTTCCGAGCGAACCAAATTGAAAGCACCGATTCCAACGTGGGCAGGGCTCTGTGGGTTGGCTATCTGCGACGGTTTGACCAGAATTTTAAAGAAAATCGAAAACGTCGCGATGAATGCGTGCAACAGCCAATTGGGCATGATGCATTCCGGAACCAATGCCAGGTGATCGGCATTTTCGTCGAGCGCGTAGGAAATGGTTCGTTTCAGCGTGTCCGACTGCATGCTGACATCCGCATCGGTAAAGAGGAGCCAATCGCCTGTTGCGGATTTTGCACCGACATGCATCGCATGGCATTTGCCCAGCCATCCGTTGGGGAGCTCGTCGATGTTCACAAGTACAAGTCTTGGTTGCTCAGCCTGCAACTCTTGCAGGATCTGGCCGGTCCGATCGGTGCTGCGATCGTTGACCACCAACAACTGGTACTTAGGATAGTCTTGATGTAGCAGCGTGGTGACGGCCTCACGGATGGACTCTTGTTCGTTCCTGGCGCAGACGATGATCGAAACGCTGGGCCACTTGCGCTCGGCGAATGGTCGGCCCGCAAGTCGCTGAACGTAACTCTCGGCACGAATGACGCCGAACGCCACGACGGTGACGAGCAATAGAATGAAGAGACTAAGCCAGAACAATAGCATGATTCCCTATGTGACAGCGACGCTCCGCGCCGTTACGAGAATGATAACAACGATGCACGCCCGACCGCAACGCTGCGACACGGGAAGCGGGAGGTTCCACAGCTGGGAGTCGCGTCGCGGAGCGACGCTTCCACAGTTGAGATTCGCGTCGCGGAGCGACGCTTCCACAGTTGGTTGCGTTACTTTGGATTGCCTCCGTTCCAGGTTTCCGCAAGATCATCTGAGAATTGCTTTCGAATGTTGTTGTCGGTCAAGATGTCCTCGGTCGATTCGATGAACTCTTTGCGATGAAAAACCAGCTTCTCGACGCCGCGGTCCACGAAGTCGATCACGATGAACTCGTCTTTGCAGTCTCGGAAGACCTCTACCAAATGCTTGAGGTTGCGTATTTCGATACCATTGACTGCAAAGACCGTGCTGAGAACAGGCGTGCGGTACCCTTTCATGATGCGATGCGAAAAGGGCACGGCTGGGATGACGACCAACTCATCGCCAGGCTGCTTTGGTGTGGTTTGCAATTGCGACACCAATGGGCTCTTGCGAGTCGCTAATGCCATCGACATATTCCCATTGGCCAACAGACCTAGCGCGAATTCTCCCGTGGCTGCTTCAAAGGTCAGTGGCCCCAGGATGAAATAGCGGGGATAGGTACCGTCCAAGTAAGGGAGCATCGTTCGTGACTTGTTGGGTGCTGGGCATTCGATCACTGATTCTTGGCCTTCGCGCCAGATCGTCAACGGTACTTTGCCGCCTTGAGCTAAGAGCGAACTGTAATAGTTAAATGAAAGCGTTAGCTCATCCACCTTGACGTTGCCTTGAGAATCGATGGCGTGCGATCCGATTTTGGTAACGACGTCGCCAACTCGCAATGGATAGCTGTCGGAATCGTCCCGAATCATATTGACCATGACACCCCCGGCGTTCTTAGGGAGCTTAAGCCTAGCCCTTAGCGCAGGGTTTTCGACTGTTTGGAACGAGTCCCAGATGTTGGCTTTGCCATCGTACTTTCCGTCCTCAATGTCCTTGAGAAATGCCAAGACTTCGGTCGAATGGATGATGTATCCAATGTTGTTCGCCTTGGCCACACTGAAGGCGACTCCCATGACTTTGCCTCCATTGCCAATCGCCGGTCCACCGCTGTTGCCCGGGTTGATCGCCGCGTCGATTTGAGCACGAAGTCCATAGCCGTTCGGTCCAAGCGATGCATTCTCAATGCGTGAGACTATTCCTTTGGTGATGGAGATTTGATCTCCGCCAATTGGGAATCCGTAAACGTTCACTTCGGAACGAAGCGGCGTAATGGCCTCTTCGAAGGCCAGCGGTTTGAGAGACGCGATGGCATCCGGGTTGTCGAGTTTAACGACGGCCAAATCAAGGTCGTACGCAATGCCCTCCACTCGGGCTTCATACTTCTCATCCGAGCGGTCGGGCTGCACATAGATTTGTGAGCCATATCGCACCACATGCGCGTTGGTCAATATTCGATTGCCCGCAATTACAAATCCTGTTCCGGAGATATCGTTTGGATTGGCTTTGTTCCAGGGGCGATTGAAGTCCGGATTTCGCTGGGTCACGGCAAGCTTGACAACCGAGGCTTTGGTATCGGACACCGCAGAATCGTCCGCCCGAACAGCAACCGATCCACAGGAAATACCAAGTAGAGCAATCGTCCATCGAAACATATTTTTTCGGGTGCTGCACCCGCCTTCTTTCCGAAATTCTCATAGATCCAGTCGCGATTCGAGCCACTATCTTAGCTTTATTTCGCGTTGAATGTCATCCGCCGGTTTGGCGAGCGCTTTGCGGTTCACATCAATCCCAGCGTAAGGGCCATTGGACGCTAGCCACATTCCCGGAATTTCACAGAAACCGGGGCTCTCGCCAAAACCGGCTGGTAAGTGTCACGGAACAGCCGTGCGTCGGAAACGGTTTGCACTTCCGATACATTCCGTTGTGAAAGTTGTTTCAGCCGAACTAGCTCGGGAGTCAAATTCGTCTGGTAGTGACTTGTTCGAACGACTCCCCGGATTAGACTCAGTGAACATTTTCGTCGGAACTGATGCCCCCAATCTCGCTTCTAGGTAGAAAAACCACTATGAAAAAATCGAAAATTGCACTTGGCTTAGCACTTTCGTTTTCGGCAATGGCTCCTTATTCCATGGCTCAGGAAGCTGTGGCGACACCTGTTGGCGTACCCGCTGCATCGATTCCTAAAATGGGTCCAATCACCGTCACCGTGGATTTGCTTGGTGGGCAAACCATCCATGGGACGTTGACCGAAGTGACCATGCTACCGATTAAGACCGCCTTTGGCGAAGCAAGCGTGCCGCTCGTCGAGGTTGCAGGTGTTCGGTTGGCTTCCGCCGAAGAAAACTCCACCACCGTTATCATGAAAAACGGTGACTCAATCACCGGTGCGACCGACTTGAAAGTCATCTCGGTAGACACTGAGTGGGGAAGTGCCAAGATTAACGGATCTAGCGTCAAGTCGATTCTGTTGTTGCCCGACCTCAAATGGAATGCAACCATCGGACTGAACGGGAAACGCTGGAGCCTAGTCGATGCCAAAGCGGCACCTCCCACAGGAAATATTGGAAACATCATTCAAGGGCAACCTGGTCAACCGGGCACGGTAGTAAATCGGCCTGGCACAACGACAACCAGCGGACTTCCAAGTGGTGCGAGAATCATACCGAACTAACTTAATCGAGCACTTGAGTTGATTTGGTCCGTGGGTGACTTCTGCCGGAAGTCACCATGAACCGCTAGTAATCTCGGCCATGTCTTAGTACTACAGCGCAGCGTGGCGTTGAGTCTACCGTTACAAACCGCTCAACCGGTTTTGCTGAGCAAAACCGCCACATGTTGCGATGTAGTCTTAGAGAGTCGCGGGATTGGGGTTGGCGTGGTACTCCGTTCATGGTCGCTCTTGCCGAGCATGCCGAGTGCGACCGTCTCGATGCGGAAATCCAGCGAATGTCGCATCCGGCAGATGCGACCCACATGCGACCCACTTCTAAGGTTCGATGCTCTTATAGCTTTAACGGGTTTTTTGCGTAGAATCTGATCGCTCGCCACTGCGGATCGTGGTGGGTGTGACAAAAAACCCGTCGTTAAGGATCTCGGACATGATACGCGTGGGAATCATCGGTGCCTCGGGCTATACGGCCATCGAGGCTATTCAGTTGTTGCTGGGTCACCCCAAGGTCCAAATCGTCGCGACGACGAGCCGGCAAGCCGACGGTTCGATGATTGCCGATATGCACCCAAGCCTGATCCGACGATTGCGATTGACCGTCGAAGACCTAACGCCTGTTCAGCTTGCGGATCGTTGCGATGTCGCATTCTCTTGCTTGCCACACGGTGCATCGGCGCATCACGTAATGCAGTTGTTGGACGCAGGTTGCAAAGTCATCGATCTCTCGGCCGACTATCGATTGAGTACCCCTGCATTGTATCAAAAATGGTACGGAGAAGTGCATCCAGACCCCGCGCGTTTGGGAAGTACCCCGTACGGCTTACCCGAGCTGTTTGCTAATGAGTTGTCCACCGCCAAGCTAATCGCCAATCCAGGTTGCTATCCCACGTCAGCAATTTTGCCATTGTCGCCGCTGATCAAAGAGGGGTTGATTTCCCCGAACGATATCATCGTGGATAGCAAGTCCGGTGTGAGCGGAGCGGGGCGAACACCCAAGATCGGCAACCTTTATTGTGAAGTCAACGAAAGCATCTCCGCCTATTCGGTCGGCAATCATCGTCATCAACCAGAGATCGTTGACGTGATTCGACGTTATTGCGGTATCGAACCTCAAGTCGTCTTTACGCCGCATTTGGTGCCGATGGAACGCGGGATTTTGTCCACGATTTACGCGCATCCAGCGTCGGGTGCGACTCCCAATCAGATCCGAGAGTGCCTCAATACCTACTACGATTCCAGCTCGTTTGTTCGAGTCGTATCGCACTTGCCAGCAACTCGTTTTGTGGCGAGAACCAACTATGTCGACATCACGGTACGGGAGAACGGCCCACGAGTGATTTTGGTGAGTGCGATCGACAATTTGATTAAGGGGGCAAGCGGAGCGGCAGTTCAAAACATGAATCTCATGTTCGGCCTAGAACCATCGCTGGGTTTAATACCCTGATCAAGCAACCAATTCCGGCGGCGGTGTTCCTGCCCCAGGCGCGCAACATGTGGCGGTTTTGCTCCGCAAAACCGGTTGAGCGGTTTGTAACGGTAGACTCAACGCCACTCTGCGCTGTAGTACTATGCATTTTAGATAAACTATAGTAACTCAGCTCATTCTTGGGACTCTGGCAGTTTTTGCCGATGATTTTGAAGTTCGAATTGCCCACAACCAGCGATTACCCTGCCAGAATTTTGGCGACGGCATCTGGGACGGAGTACATGGCTACGATGAGGATCGCAATCGATGCCACCCAAAGCAATGCATCCGAAAGCTTGCTGGGCTTGAGCCGAGGCGTGAGCTTGGCATATCTGAAGTACAGCGTCGCAAAGGCCATCATCGGTAACGTGGCCGCTTGGGCGATGCCTCCCAGCTTGACCATCAATTGAGGGTCGCGCTGGAGGAAGTAAAGAATCAAAGCCACGACTGGGAACAAGACGCTAAACGTACGGATGAGCAACAATTTAACTTGAGGCGTGGGTGTCTTGATCGCACCTGTGATCGAGAGGAAATCGGTAACCATCCGGCTGTTGGCAGCGCATGAAAGATAGAGAGTCTTGAAGAGCACCACGCTGGCACCTATGAGAAACAGGACTTGAGTCCAATTCCCGAAGGGCCCGATGTACATTTCGGACAATGCATTGATCATGGCCGAACCCTTGGGTACTAGTCCTTGCGGATACAATACCGCTGCGCCCATCGTATAAAACGCGATGGTTGACAAAGTAAAGACGACCATGCTGATCCAAGCATCGAGGTGCATCACCCTGATCCACCCCTTGGCGCGGGTTTCCCATGCGTCCGAACCGTCGTTGGGTCCAACAAATTTTGCGTACCCTTTTTCGACACACCAATAAGGATAGTAAAACAGCTCGGTCGCACCCACGCCCGTGATTCCAAAGACAGCGAATGCCTTGGCGATTCCTTTTTCCGGTATCTTGAGTTTCAAGCCATCCAGTAAGTCCTGAAATCGAGGCGCGTAATCGGTGTACGTTAGCGCGATGGTGGCAATCACGGTTACGATCGTGACACTTACTACAATCACGGTCGTTAGGCTCTCTATTCGTCGATAGCTGCCGTGATAGATCAATAGAATCGTGGCTAAACAAGTCACGATGGCCCAAGGCATCTCCGGGCGATTCTGAAAATAATCGCCAAACGATGTACTGACCGAGTGACTTGCGACGGCAACGTTCGTGCCCAGGTCGGGAAAAGCGGTGTTCAAACATTGCCCCACTCCGCCCGTCATTCCGCCAAGCTGGAAAACGGTGCAGAGCAGCATGATGAGCCACCAATACAACAGGATCGTGCCAACCCAACGGTACTTGGAAATATTTTGCAAAGCCTGCAAGGTTGGTAGTCCGGACGAAATGGCGTATCGCCCAAGCTCGATCTGAACAAAAACTTTGATGACACAACTAAATAAAATGAGCCATAGAAAAGCAAATCCGAACTCTGCACCGATGGCGGTGGTAAGCAACAATTCTCCCGACCCGACGATGGTGCCGGCGAGAATAATGCCTGGCCCAATCTGTCGCAGAGATCGCCAAAGGCTAGTGGGTGGCTCCTGAATCCACGGGTCGATTGGGCTGTTGGATGGCGAGTGGGGCGAGCTGGAGTCCAAGGAGATCTTCCGTCAGAGATAGAAACGGCTTAGGTCAAAACGAAGTGCAACGGCGTCGTTGATTGTACGGTATCCGCATGGGTCTATGGTCTTGGAAGCTTAAACGAGGCTACAATCCTCACAAAGAAAGCTCCAATCGGTATCATGAACGCCTTGTCAATTCCGTTTTCCCTTTGGCCCACGAGACCTTCCGACTTTCTACTATCACAAATCCTTCGTTTTATTGAGCCTGAGGCGCTCGCCGATCGATCACGAAACTCGGCTAGCGTCTCAGGCTCATGACAAAGCCACGGAGTACGATTTGGATCGTCTCGGACTTCCCTATTTCGGATCATCGTACCAACAGCACTTGGACCTAAATCAGAATGCCATCTCTCACAACACCCTCGGCCGCCACTTCGGTGCCCGCCATACGGCTCACCGATCGCCCCGCATGGAAAGCGCTCCGTGAACACTATCAGGAGATTTCGGGAATTCATCTGCGGCAATTGTTTGAAAAGGATGCGTCGCGAGGAACCAAATTCGCAGCAGAAGCTGTCGGAGTTTACCTCGACTATTCCAAAAATCGAATCACAGAACACACCTTGAAATTGCTCTTTCAATTGGCAAGCCAGTGCGATCTTCGACGCAAGATCGATGCAATGTTTTCTGGTGATAAAATCAACATCACGGAGAATCGAGCAGTTTTGCACATGGCGTTGCGGGCTCCCAAGGGGGATTCTGTTCTTGTGGACGGAATCAACGTCGTGCCTCATGTTCATGCAGTGCTCGACAAGATGACGGACTTTTCCAACAAGGTCCGTAGCGGACATTGGAAAGGGCACACAGGAAAACGGATTCGAAACGTCGTCAACATTGGGATCGGCGGCTCTGATCTAGGGCCGGTAATGGCTTACGAAGCCCTCAAACACTATAGCCAACGCGATATGACCTTTCGATTCGTTTCGAATGTGGACGGGGTCGATTTTGCGGAAGCCACACGAGACTTGGATCCCGCTGAAACGCTGTTCATCATCTCGTCCAAGACGTTTACGACGCAGGAAACGATGACCAATGCGCAAAGCGCGCGGCAGTGGCTTGTCGATGGATTGGGCGGCAACCCGGCAGCCGTCGCGAAACACTTTGTGGCAGTCTCGACCAATGCAAAGGATGTGGCCAAGTTCGGAATCGACACCGCCAACATGTTTGAGTTTTGGGATTGGGTGGGCGGACGCTACTCGATGTGCTCTGCGATTGGATTGTCCACCATGTTGGCTCTTGGCTCCGAGAACTACTTCGCCATGTTGCGAGGTTTTCATCAAATGGACGAACATTTTCGGACGGCACCGTTCGAAAACAACCTGCCCGTTCTCATGGGTTTGTTAACCGTTTGGTATACCGGATTTTTTGGAGTGCAGACGGTGGCTGTGTTGCCTTACGAACAGTATTTGAAACGCTTTCCCGCGTACCTCCAGCAGTTGACGATGGAGAGTAACGGAAAACGAGTCACGTTGGATGGACAAGCCGTCAACTACTCGACCGGTCCGATCTATTGGGGTGAGCCGGGTACGAATGGTCAGCATTCGTTCTATCAACTCATCCATCAAGGGACCAACCTCATTCCTTGCGACTTTCTTGCATTCTTTCAATCGCTCGCTCCGATAGGGCGACACCACGACATACTGATCGCCAACGTCTTCGCACAAAGCGAAGCGTTAGCATTCGGAAAAACGTCGGAACAAGTCGCTGCCGAGGGTACAGCAGCGTGGCTTGTGCCTCACAGAGAATTTGAGGGGAATCGACCCTCCAACACCTTGCTCTTGAACGAGCTAACGCCGGAAGCACTTGGGAATTTAGTGGCGCTGTATGAACACAGTGTCTTTTCCCAGGGGGCCATTTGGAACATTAATCCGTTCGACCAGTGGGGAGTCGAACTCGGAAAAGTCCTCGCGCAACGGATTGTGCCTGAACTGGAATCCACGGTACCTCCCGATCTAAAACACGATAGCTCCACCAACCAGTTGATTCAACTTTACCGCAATCAGCGTCATCGCACCTGATTGCAGAAGCGAATGTGGTCGCGTCACTCCGTGCCGCGAGGGATGTGGTCGCGTCACTCCGTGCAGCGACGCTCAATCCCGCAAATCTTATACTGAGGAATGTTGACAATTCTCGTTGATCGCCACTTTCCCTTTCGCGTTTTCAATCGCAATCTCGACCTATTTGAAATTCAAAGCGGCCGAATAAACTCCCATGATCTGGAACGCGATGGTAAAGATGGCCGCAATGATGATGATGGCGATGAGTAGCCAAATCGCGACACCCGCCAGGATTGCTAGTTGTTTAAGTGCCAACTTGGCTTTTTCCCGATAGGTGATCGCAAGCCGTTCCAGCGACTCGCTATCCGACCCGCTCAACTCGCCGATGGCCACCGTTTGAATGAATTCATCTGGCAAGAGTTTTGGAGCATCGAGCGCTTCGGAGAATAACCTTCCTTTCTCAATCTCAGCGAGCGTTTTCTTTAGTCCCGAGATGTAATAGAAATTGCCGGTGCTGAGCAGAGCGTCGCGGACACTTCGTTTGGCGTCCACTCCGGCTCCAAGCATCATGGAGAGAGTCATCGAAAGGCGAGACAAGGCCGTGGTGGTTATCACCGATCCGATGACAGGTACATTCCGCATCATGGGCATCAGTCGTTTATGGCAGTTAAACCAGTTCTTCCAAATTCCAAACGCGATGAGTGCTAATGTTCCAAAAAAAATCGTTACATAAAGCAAATAAAGCAAAACTCCGCTGACTCCACGCAAACC
>JBEBHM010001025.1:0-2578 GCA_040080875.1 Pirellula sp. | reverse complement strand
TCAAAAGGGGCCAATATGAGTAATTGTTATTGACCTGGTTACTTGGCCCCTTTTGGAGCCTTTTCTTCTTCGTTCTTATCGGCATCCGACCCGGTGAGCGCTTTGGCCCCTTTTGAATTATTTTCGCTTGTTCCTAGGCGATAACTCCGGCCGGTGATTTGGAACAGCTCCGATCGATGTAAGAACCGATCCAGAATCGCTGTCGCACTTGGAATGTCGCCGATCAATTTGCCCCAATCTTCCAAGGGACGATTGCTCGTCATCATCGTCGATTTCAGTTCATGACGACGCATAATGATCTCAAAGAGATATTCTCCTGAGCGCTTCGGAAGTTGCTTCATTCCCATGTCGTCGATGATCAACAGGTCCGGCTTCAAGTATCGCTGGAGAATGCGCTCATGGCCCTCCATCGCCTCATCATGCAAGAAATCGCGAACCGTATCGAAGATCGATCGATAGTAGACCGTCATACCACATCGGATTGCACTCAAGCCGATCGCTTGGCATAAATGGCTCTTTCCTGTTCCTGGAGGTCCTACCCAAAGAACGTCACGACGCTCTCGTATAAAGCGACATGTTGCAAGATCAAACACCTTGTTCTTCTTGATCGATGTGTTGTAGCCAAAGTCGAAGTCCTCAAGTTTCTTTGCATCTCGAAAGCCTGCCATCGCGACGCGTCGACTGATCAAGCGATCGTTGCGAAGCAACAGTTCATCTTGAAGTAGAAATTCCAAAAACTCTCGATACGTTAGCCCTGTTGTAACCGCTTCGTGGAGTCGGACCTCCAGCGTGTTGGCTAGGCCCGACATGCGAAGCTTCTTGAGCGTTGTGAGTAGATTTCCGTCCATGATCGTTTAGCCTCTTGCTAATGCTTGTTTGAAAAACTGGTCGTACTCGAGTATCGATCGGATGACCGGATGCTCGTCCATGAACTCCATGGTTTGTTGCTGAGCTCCTCCGTGGTGGAGGAGCTTCTTGATGGTTCGACAGCGGAATGAACCACTTCGCCAAGCAGTCTCGGCAGCTCGCTCGATAGCGCCGCTTTCATGTTTGCGTGTCAGGCTCAGTAGACCTTGAATGATCCTCATGCCTTGGACGCCATGCTCATTCAATGCGCCTTCAGCCCAACGCGTAGATTGTGGCCCGATAAGCTTCACTTTATGCATTAAATACTGAGCGCCACGTTCAATTCCGTTGATTTTCGTGGGCGCTATGTGCTCTGGGAGAGTGCTGAATTTACCCTTCTCCATACGAGGATGAATTGCGATTTGCTCCTGTCGATGATTGAGTATTCGCACGATGCGATCATTCCAGCGAACCCACACTTCGCAGCCCAAGTACTCGGGCGGAGCCGAATAGTACGAACTTTTGACTTCGAGGTGACCGTCGCGACTGACTTTTCGAAGCCCTTCGTCGTACATCGGAAACGGTTCGGCTGGCAGTGGTCCTAACGTCGATCGTTCCACTTCGGTGAATTGCTTGCCGACATGCTTTTTGGTCGTTCCATGAATGCGAGTATCGGCAACCGTTTTCTCCCAATGAACGAGATGCTGATTCTGAAGCGACAGGCTCTCAAAAGTCATTCCCTTGATGGCGTTCTCTTGCGCGTAGTCGACACCACGCTCGACCTTACCCTTGTGTTCAGGAGTTCTTGGCCGTGTTGGTATTAGGGCAAAGCCATAGTGCTTGCAGAACGCGATGATCTTCGGGTTGAGTTCTGGGTCGTACCAATCCGCTTGCTTCACGACCGACTTGGCATTGTCAAAAACCACGATTCGTGGGACACCACCCAGCGATCTAAACGCGTTCTCTAATGAACGAATGAAAGACTCTGTGGTCAATCGAGTGACTGCTTCGGTGTATCCCTTCCTTGAATGGCTAAGGACCAATCGAAAGAGATGGGTCTTTCGAAGCTTACCTTCGTGATCCATGCATCTAGCGCCCATGCCATAGTCCACTTGCATCTCTTGGCCTGGTGCGACCTCCATGCGACGCACCGGGTCTTCTTTGGAAGAGGCAAGGCTGTTGACGTACCTTCGCACGGAATGGTATTTGTCGTCGAAGCCGTGTTCCCGAAAAAGGTCTTGATGGATGCGTTGAGAGGTAAGTCCCTGCTCAAGTTTGGCGACGATTAGGTCGTGGAACTTGGCACACTTGCTGCGCGAGCCAGGGGCCAAATTATTTTTTTCTTTAGGTGCCAAAACCTCAGCGGAGACTATCGGCTGGACCTCGCCAGAGCCGGTGAGCGCTTTGGCCCCTTTTGAATCGTCGGACCCGGTGAGCGCTTGTGCCGTGAGCGCTTCGGACGGAGTGGCCCCTTTTGAAGAAATGAGTGCCAATTCACGATCAATCGATTTTCGGTTGATTCCGAGCGTCCGGGCGATCTGCCGCTTAGGCATGCCTGAGGCCAAGAGTTGTTGAATTCCCTGCTTTTTATCCATATCCAGTCGATTTACCACCGCCCAACTCCCAAAAGTGTGTTCCAAAGAAACACGCATGGGAACGGTCGATGCCTTCCTTGTCGATCTGGCCCCTTTTGAAGCGCCGCTAACTGGCCCCTTTTAAGCGCTCACTGACA
>JBEBHM010001024.1:0-2583 GCA_040080875.1 Pirellula sp. | reverse complement strand
ATCAAACACAATGAGGATACCACCGTCGTTGATCATATACACAAATTTGTTTGCAATCAGCAGCGAAGGAATATAGGGAGTGGACTTGGAGTACTTCCACAAGACTTTGGATTCGATTTTCCCATCCTGTTCGAAAAGTTCGATACAAGACAATCCGCCATTATTGAGAAAAGTGCCAAATCCTTTGGTCCACTCTGCCTGATCGACTTTTCCATCTCCGTTGCCAAAACCGTTATCGATGCGTTCGATTAATCGAAAGGTGCCAAGGGAGTTCTTAACTTCTTCCAATTCGATTACGCCGTCTTTATTTTTGTCCGCACCTCCGAGAGCTTCCATTGGGATAGGTTCTCCAGGTGGTTCGCAGAAGTAGATATGATTGCCTTGAATGACGGGCAAGCCGACGGGTGCGTTCGTGATTCCCGTGCACGAAAGCAATTTGTCACCCGAGGCAAGATCATAACCGACCAGTTCACCCGGGCTTGCGCTGATGACAAGTTCACGATTGTTCCATTTCATTACCACGGGAGTGGAGTACCCGCCGGTAATGCCAATCAAGCGTTCGGATTTCCAAAGTTCGGTACCGTTTTTGATGTCGAGTGCAACGATGTAGGAGTCTCGCAATTGATCGACAGACAGGATCAGCTTCCCGTTGGAGATTATGGGCGATGCGCTGATCCCATGCATGCTATAAAATGGACCAAGGTCCTTTTGCCATTGAATGTCACCCTCTAAATTCGTGACCAGCATTCCCGCGTCGGGAAAGAATGCGCACACGAATGTTTCGTCGCAAACGGGTGTACAAATTGCTGGGTCATTCGGAGGAGTAGCAGTTTCCTTTCGAAGTTTGGGGAGTTTCCGAACCCACAATTCTTTACCGGAAGTCGAATCAATGCACTTTAGGTAGCGAGTATCATCGTCAAACGAAGTAAGAAACATTTTCGAACCGAAAGCGATGATCGACGAGCCACCTTTACCGGCATCGATTTTCCATTTCACACTGGACAGGTTGAGACCGCTCGGCAAATCTAATTTCTGGTTTGTGCCAGATCCGTTGGGTCCACGAAACATATTCCATTCTGCACCAAAAGCGGTCCCGAGACGCTCAATCAATCCAAATGGCTGAGCACTCAAGATCAAGCAGAGAAACATTGCACTTGGACGCATCTTCTAAAACTCCATGGTTGGATGATTTTCAATCGTCGGTATGAATTCGCATCGAGGGCGTGCCTCCGTACGCCAAAAAGACGCAATGAAAAGAATACCGGATGGAAAGTCGGTGGAGAGCGTGCCCCCCCTGCTTAAGAGCGAAAATTACCGCTATATTTAGTACAATGTGTTCAAAATTGCGTGTTCAATAGTGGGTACGTACCTGAAATGATTTTGGTCTTGGAATGCTCCGATGCGATATCTTAGACGCTTTGTTACTGTCATCCTCTTTTTGATATTTCTTTGCTGCATGACATCCTCTGAGTCGAACGGTCAATCGGTTTACCAGCTTCCGCCCAAGGAGGTGGTCGACATCATCGATTCCAAACCTGATCCGGGCATTGCATTGAGCCCGGATACGCGTTGGATGTTGATGATCGATCGGGACTCCATGCCCGATATTGCGGATCTGTCTCGTCGAATGCTGTCGTTGGCGGGTATGCGCATCGATCCGATTGCCAATAGTCCATTTCAAACGGACTTTAATCGGGGGTTATCGCTTCGAGCACGCGATGGAGGCGAATCGATCAGGATTCCTATTCAGGCACCTGTTCGACTGAGCGGAGTGAGTTGGTCGCACGATTCTAGTTCGTTTGTGTATTCGGTGGTGACTGATCATGGAACGGAGCTTTGGTGGGCGTCCATCGAACAACCGACGAAGCCTGTTCGCATGACTGACCGGCTGAATGCGGTACTCGAATCTTATGATTGGATGCCGGACGGAAAACGTGTTTTGTGCACGTTGATACCGGAGGGGCGTGGAGCGGAACCTTCGTCGTCGGCAGCTCCGTTTGGCCCAAACATCCAAGAGTCCTATGGCAATACGTCGCCGACGCGAACGTATCAGGATTTATTGTCCAACGCACAGGATGAGAGACTTTTCGAGCATTATGCAACCTCGCAGCTCGCTATCCTCGAGCTCGGCAAAGCTCCATGGCTCATCGGCAAGCCCGCGATCTGGGATGGCGTCGTCAGTTCGCCCGACGGCAAGCATTTGTTGGCGACCAAAATCGTTCGTCCTTTTTCGTATTTGTTGACCTTGAATTCATTTCCCAAGGAGATCGATGTCCTCTCATTGGGCGGGCAGGTTCTCTATCGGGTTGCGGCTGTACCGCTCGAAGAAAACATTCCGATCGAAGGAGTTCGACTAGGCCGACGCTCTGTGCAATGGCGACCTGGATTCCCAGCAACCTTGGTTTGGGTGGAAGCGTTAGACGAAGGTGACCCTCGCAAGAAGGTTCCGTTTCGCGATCAAATCAAGACACTGGACGCACCGTTTCAAGAGCCTGTGCGTGACTTGGTGCGGGTCGAGCATCGATTTGCAGGTCTGACGTACTTTTCGGATCCCAAATTAGTCATGACAACCGAGATGGATCG
>JBEBHM010001023.1:0-2585 GCA_040080875.1 Pirellula sp. | reverse complement strand
CTGAGTCCCATGTACTTTGGACTTGTCGTGTTCCTGGCAGTTTTTTGTTCGGTATTGGCGTTCCTGGGTATGAACCGCTATCAGCCGGATATTTCGGCAGTGCAAGCATCCATCATCTACAGTACGGAGCCCGTCTTTGCATCCTTGTGGGCCCTGTGGATTCCCGGCATACTAACCGTGATCAGTCCGCCGTACGGATACGCCAACGAATTGTTATCGTTGCCATTGCTGATTGGAGGAACGTTGATCTTGTTTGCCAACATCGTTTCACTTTGGCCGCGAGCCAAGTCCTAGGAAATCCCACTGGCTTGTCCAGTGGTTTCTTAGGCTTCTCGCTAACCGGTGCCGCAACGAATCTGCGGCGCAATCGCAGTGGATTCATTCAAGTGGCCAGCGGGTTTTGTAGCTTGAAGCCTAAAATACCATCGGACAAGCCGATGGGATTTATTCCGCCAAGTTCTTTTTTTGTAGCCTGATGAAGTCACGGAATTCTTGAGGCCAAGGAGTTTCAAAGTCGATGGGCTCATTTGAACGAGGGTGAGTGAACCCCAAGGACTCCGCATGGAGCGCGATGCGAGCATGCGGCCAAGCCCAGTGCGTCGCTAGACGCGCGCGATAACGAGGGTCGCCGAGGATGGGATGCCCTATTTCGGCTAGCTGAACTCGAATCTGATTGCGACGACCAGTCTCCAACTTGATCTCAAGCAAGCTTGAGTCGCGCCAAACTTGTCGCGTTAGATAATGGGTGATTGCCAACTCACCTTGTTCGGCACTCTGCACGACGTAGCGATTGAGATCCGCGTCGGTAGATAAATAATTTCTTAGAACGTTGTTCGGGGGGCTTGGTGTGCCAACCACCAACGCGATATACCTGCGATTCGGTTTTCGCAAGGCAAACTGGTCCCGCAAGGCTTCCGCGACTTCAAGCGACTTTGCCAAAACCAATACGCCCGAAACGCCGCGATCCAATCGATGAACGCAAAACAACTTAGCCGTCTCGTCCGATTTTTTCAGTTGCCGCTCGACAAGTGACAGGAGTGTGTGGGCTTCTCTGTGCTTGGTTGGCACGGTGAGTAGGTTCGCGGGTTTGTTCACAATGACAATGTCCGCGTCGTCATACAAGAAATCGATGACCCGATTTGGCTCTTTGGATCTCAACGACTTGCGTGGTGCAGTAATGGCTTGTGGGACGATATCAACCGAGATGGAGTCGCCTACATCGAGAACCTGAAACCCTTGTCGCCTGGCACGTCCATTGACCGTGACATGTCCGTTTTCAAGCAAAAACGGGATCTGCGAGCGGGGAATCTTGAACAGGTGCTGCAGAATGGAAGCGATTTGGCGCGCGGGAGGAGGGATGTTTGCTGGTACGACCGAAGATTTTTGCGACATAGTTCCATATTGGAGTCGCAGATAGGGTCAGGTTCAAGACTTGTTGGCCGTGCGGGACAAAACTTGGCACATATTATCGATCCAAGTTTGCAATCCGTGATTGGACTCGACATAGTCGCGTGCGGGCTCGATGCGAGCAAGCCACGCGGCGGGGTTTTCGAATCGATCTCGTATTGCGGTGGCCATTTCTTCCGAATTGGCCTTTGCAACCAGCGTGCCCAATGGATGCTCGCGAAGCAATTCACCCGCCCCTTGAGCTGTATTGGTCGCCAGAATCGGCACGCGACAAGCCATCGCTTCGAGCAATGCGTTCGGCATTCCTTCATACAACGAGGGCAAGCAAAGGAGATCGCACTGCTTCAGCAATGCGAATGGGCTAGAGACTTGCCCATGAAAGTGAACGCTTTCAGCGATTCCCAAGTTGGCAGCTAAGCTCTGCAACTCCTTGCGAAGAACTCCGTCTCCTACAAGGTGCAAGTCTGCGGCAGGCACGCGGTCCATGCTTGCGAGCTGAGAATACTTTGCAAAGGCTTGCAACAAATAGCGGTGTCCCTTTTCATCGCTCAATCGACCGATCGATATAATGTTTTTGCGGTGAGGTCGCAGAGCGATCCCGTTCAGTTCTGCACAACTCTCGCGATCGATTCGGTCGATGTCGATCGGACTAAGCATCACTTCAAACTTACCACGAGGCAGTTTGTAGTAATTGGCCGCGTTGTCGGCGGTGCCTGTTCCGACCGTCAAGAGTGCGTTCGCAGTTTCGTATGCCTTCTTAAGGCAATGCTTCTTCCAAGTCAGCCATCGTTTTTCCGATCGAGCTAAGTCATATTGGGGCGGTGAAACGATGGTGGAAACCCGCGGGATTCGCTGACGTTGCGTTGCGGGCCCGGTAATGAGTGTCATGTGAAACAGACGGTCGTATGCGACGTCGATGCGTTCATTGCGCAATACATTCTCAAGGTGCTGAACTTGCATTCGATGAATCCGACCAGGCCAATTCCATTTTGGAAACTCCTTGTCCGTCCAGAACGAAACCCGCTTGATATCGGATGGCACTTCGGATAACAACACACCCGATTCGTAAAGAAGATACAACACGGGTTCGAAGCGAGTACGGTCGATACCTTGGAGAAGATACAAAAGCTGTCGTTCACTCCCACCGCCGTCCATGGACGAAGAACATAGTAGGACGC
>JBEBHM010001022.1:0-2585 GCA_040080875.1 Pirellula sp. | reverse complement strand
CCCGAAGCAATCACGATGTTTTTGCCGGAGATGCGAGTCTCCTCATCTGTCTCAAGCGTATTCGCATCCAAAAATCGCGCTTTGCCCTGTATTACGGGAACATTGTTTCGTTCGTAAAATGTTTGGCGCATAGAGACTTGTTTGGCAATGATGGACTTGCTGCTCGCCCGCAATTGAGCCAAAGTCGGATTGAGATGTACCCCCAATTCGCGAACAATCGGGTTGTTCATCGCTTCCATGACGCTGTAGATGGAAAACCGCAGGGCTTTGCTGGGAATCGTGCCCCAATGCGTGCATCCGCCACCTATCTTGTCGTAGGCCTCGATCACAGCGACGCTGCGGCCCTCTTTGGCCGACTGCATGGCGGCACCTTCACCACCGGGGCCAGTACCAATCACCACAACGTCATAAATAGATTCGCCCATCACCTGAAATATCCGATCAAGTCAATTAACGGAAAGAAACCGAATCTCTACCAAGGCCTAGAAGTGATAAGCCCTTCCTCAGGACTGCTCGCCGTCGCATACAGTTTACGCGGAATCCTACCCGCCAAGTAAGCCAGTCGGCCCGCTTTCGCAGCATGCATCATCGCTTGTGACATCGCGACCGGATTGCGAGCATGTGCGATGGCCGTGTTCAGAAGCACACCATCGGCTCCCAATTCAAAGGCGATCGACACATCGCTCGCCGTGCCAACTCCGGCATCGACGATCACAGGATAGCCTGGATCGTCCGATTTCAAGTATTCGAGAATAATCCGCAAGTTGTTGGGATTTAGGATCCCCTGCCCACTCCCGATGGGTGATCCCGCAGGCATCACACTTGCCGCTCCGGCCGCTTTGAGCCTGACGGCCATGATCGGGTCGTCGCTCGTGTAACATAGCACTTGGAATCCCTCATCGACGAGCCGTTTGCAAGCTTCGAGGGTCGCCAGCGGGTCTGGCAAGAGTGTTTTGGAATCCCCAAGCACTTCAAGTTTGACCCAGTCAGCACCAGGATTCTCAAGCGACCGCAATATTTCTCGCCCAAGTCGTGCAATTCGAACCGCATCCGTGGCGTTGTAACAACCTGCCGTATTTGGCAATAACGTATACCGGCTAAGATCGATGAAGTCGAGCAGATTCTTGCCATGTTGATCGTAAAGCTTTTCTCTTCGCACAGCCACGGTCACACAGTCTGATCCACTAGCGTCCAAGGAATCTCGCATCAATTGCAACGTGTCGTACTTGCCCGTTCCGACGATCAGTCGACTCTTCAGCGTATGTGTACCAATCTTTACGCCGTCATCAGCACCTAGCGCTGTTGCATCAACACATGGCTTGGTAGATGGATCGGGCATCAACCGCCACCAACGAGCGTTACAACTTCGATTTTGTCACCCTCTTGGAGCAATTGTTGTAGATACCGTTCCTTGGCAACTATCTCGAGGTTCCGTTCAACAGCACAAAAGCGAGATTCGACCTTAGACTCGTTAAGCAAATCCGCAATGGACGAGCCCTCTCGCACCTGACGTGGCTGACCGTTGAATTCGATCGTAAGCATGTGCGAATTGCCTAGTGGACTATTTGCTAGCTGGAACGTCGGATGCGGCAGGCACTGATTCCTCAAGCGTGGGCTTAAGAATGACGGTTTCGTGATAACCCTCTGCATCCATCAGCGTGAAACCCAAAAATAACGAGACGAAAATCAGACTACCCAAAATAACGATCGCATTAAGAGGCTTGTCCCACAACAAGTGCATAAAAAACGCAATGACCAAAGCAGCCTTGACCGTCGCAATCGTCAACGACAACCAGACTTCCATGTTGCCAAGATCGAACGTGGATTGATAGACCGTCAAACCCGTCAGGGCCAACAGCACAAAGAAGACAGCCAACAGCATCCAAATTGGCATCGGATGGGAAAATTCGCCATCATGACCATGCCCATGGTCGCCATGGCTAACGTCATGTGCATGTGCGTGGCCATGTCCATGAGCCGCGTCGCTGTGCGTTGTGGTTGAAGCTGTCATCTGTTCATTCGTTTCGTATGTTGCCCAGGCGTGTGACCTGTCTAAATATGTCTCGGAGTTCGTACTGTTCTGAACGCAACCGGATCAGCACTATGTGATCAAATACAGCAGCGGAAATAGGTAGATCCAAATAAAGTCCACCAAGTGCCAATAGAGCCCCACGTTGTCCACAGGGCCAAAGTACTGGGAGTGAAACTCCTCGCGCGCCGACTTCACGATCAACCAAGTGATAACGACCATCCCACCAATAATGTGGATCGCATGAACGCCTGTCATGCAATAGTAGATACTGAAGAACAAACCAGCCATGCCCTTTTGATTGACATCCGGGAGTGGCGTTTCGGCTTGATTACGCGTAATGGCCACTGGATGCGAATATGTTTCTTCGGGTTTGATCAAGCTAACCGTCTTTACCGCATGCTCTGCGTGCCCAGCATCCTGTCCCGCACCGTGACTATGATCGGACTTTGCAGCGTCCCCGTGAGCGGCATCCCCGTGAGCGGCATCCCCGTGAGCGGCATCCCCGTGAGCGGCATCCCCGTGAGCGGCATCCCCGTGAGCGGCATCCCCGTGA
>JBEBHM010000295.1:0-9781 GCA_040080875.1 Pirellula sp. | reverse complement strand
CTGCTTTGTATGTTGGACAATTCGGTATGCGCCGAGTCCACGTCGAGATACTCCACTTGGATTCGGTGATCGGCAGGACCCGCTGCGCTGGTATCGACTGCCAACGATGCCATACCCCAACGTCGGTCGAAGGGTGTTTGACTCAAATGGACACTTTGAATCTTGTCCATGAATGTCATCGAACACTTGTGCTTAATCAACCCACTTCGATATACAACTCCCCAGTCCGTTCGAGCATAACGACGGCTCTTGGATTTCTTGACGGCAAGGTAACTACCGACCAATCCCAACGGTAGAGCGATACTCCAACCCCAGAAGGGCCGCCAATACAGTCCAGCTGCGAACGCCAACATAGAAAGGATCAGTACGGGTCGCAACATTCGCCTCGCAGCCTTGCGGGATAGTTGTTGCCATTCCAGGTTGTTATCCAGTTCGATTCGTGAGTCGATCGATCTCAAGATACGAGGCACGTCGGCATTGCTTACAACGGGAACGAACCATTTGCGTCCAACGGAGCCAGCAGCATTTTCGGCTTTCTCGCTACCGCCACCGGCCGTTTCGATTCGAATTGAGGCCAGCCCAATTCGTCTGGCCAACCAACCGCGATGGACACTGACAAACTGTATTCGCCCAAGCGGAATCGTCGCTGAAATTTTTGTGAACAATCCGCATCGAACGTGAAGCGAGTTGTCGTTCTTTTCGAGGCGATATCCATAAAACTTAAGGACGTACCAAATGGCAGAAAACGTTCGCAGTAATGCAAACACGGCGATGATCAACAATGCCAGCATGGCCAGCGAACCAGCGACTCCGTAGTTTTCACGAACGCTCTCGACCATTCGTCGAATGAAGCTCCCGTCGTTTGCCATCGCCTTGAACGATTCTTTGCTCGAATCCGCGCCGCCACTCCATCGTTGCCATGGCATCCAGCCTTCGCCAACACGCCACTGCCACAAGAGACCGACGATCACTCCCGCGATCACTTCTCCGCGATTGCTCATAAAGCCAGCCACGGCGATCGTCGAACTGGGCAACGCCAATATCAACTCACCCGCTGGCAAGTTGGCTATGGCGCTGCTCGGCAGATTCTCCGAAGTAGTTTTACGTGGCGCATCAGGTTTACGATCAAGCAATTCATGCTTGAGTCGGTCGTATTCCGAAAGCGAAACGACACGCATGATCGCTTCTGGTTCGGTTCCAGAGCCCGTTTCGATTCGTACTTCTGCGACGTGGAGGAGTCGATGAAATACATTTTGCGACAAGTCGATGTTTTGGATGCGCCCAACCGGAATCGTGCGATGGAGACGGCCCAGGAGCCCCTGGCGAATAATAAGTTCGTCGTCACCTATTTGATACCGAAAAGTAAAGTATCGAATGATCGCGATCGTCAGTGCGACTGCAAATATGGCGAGGCCAACGTACATTCCAACTTGTCCGCCATTGCCTGCGCTAAGAAGGGCAGCAATCGTTGGAATGACGTTTGCGCGAATCATGCGCGCCAGTTCAAATCCCAATGAGAGTGGATGGAGATGCTTGCCGTTCATGTCGCCATCCAATGTTGGAACGAATTGTTACAGTGTAGGCTACGAGAATACCTTACTTTCGATTTCGAGCAACAAATATTGTGAAACCCGCAGATTTACCCTGCTGATTTTTGACACTCATGGATGATCGTCAGCATCCAACATGCCAAATCGTATGCGTACTCAATGAAATGGTACTCGTACTCGATCCGTCAAAGGCTTCGATTACGAGTACCGCCGCAGGCTGAGTACGAATACGAAAACCCTGAGTTTGCGACTTCCGAGATGATTACCCCAGTTTGAATACGACCGTTGCCAACGGTGGTAACGTCAATTCGATCGACGCTGGGCGCCCATGCTGAGGATGGCTTTCGTCGGCCATCAGTCCAGGGAAGTTGCCGACATTGGTTCCCGCGTAGTGGACCGAATCGCTATTAAAAATCTCTCGATAGAATCCAGCCTTAGGAACACCCATTCGATAGCGACGAACGACCGGAGTGAAATTGTTGCAAACCACGACGAAGTCGTTCGGATCTTTTGCTTTGCGAATGTAGCCCAATACGCTGTCGTGGGCGTTCATGCAGTCGATCCATTCGAAGCCCTCGCTGGCAAAGTCCAATTCATACAAGGCGGGTTCTCGCTGAACGAGATGATTCAGGTCGGTGACCAGTTTTTGGATTCCTCGGTGGGTGTCCCAATCGAGTAGATCCCACTGCAGTTGGCAGTCGTAGTTCCATTCGTGCCATTGTGCAATCTCGCTACCCATAAACAACAAGTTCTTGCCTGGGTGCGTCCACATATACGAATAGAGCAATCGCAGGTTAGCGAATTTTTGCCACAAATCACCAGCCATTTGGGCGATCAATGCGCCTTTGCCATGGACGACTTCGTCATGCGAAAGCGGTAGGGAAAAATTCTCGGTGAAGGCGTAGATCAAGCTAAACGTTAGTTCGTTGTGATGAAATTGACGATGGATTGGATCATGCCGCATGTATCGCAATGTATCGTTCATCCATCCCATATTCCATTTGAGTGAGAAGCCAAGCCCACCAAACTCGGTCGGTCGGCTGACGCCTGGCCACGCGGTGGATTCTTCGGCGATGGTCAAGACTCCTGGGTGCTGCGCATGAGCTTGGATATTGAACTCGCGAAGTAGATGGATGGCTTCGATGTTTTCGCGTCCACCATAAGCGTTGGGAACCCACTCCCCTTCCTTGCGCGAATAGTCCAAATAAAGCATGGAGGCAACGGCATCGACTCGCAATCCATCGATGTGATATTTTTCCAACCAGAACAATGCGTTGGCGATCAAGAAGTTTCGCACTTCGTTTCGTCCAAAATTGAAGATCATCGTACCCCAGTCTGGGTGTTCGCCTTGACGTGGATCGGCGTGTTCGTAAAGTGCCGATCCATCGAATTGGCGAAGACCATGACTGTCCTTGGGGAAGTGAGCTGGGACCCAGTCGATGATCACTCCAATACCATTTTGATGGCAGTGGTCGACGAAATACATAAAGTCCTGTGGAGTACCGTATCGGCTGGTTACTGAAAAGTATCCAACGGTTTGATAGCCCCATGATCCGGTGAACGGGTGTTCCGAAATGGGCAGCAATTCAAGGTGCGTGAAGCCCATCTCCTTACAGTATTGAACCAATTGGTGGGCGATATCACGATAGTTCATCCAGCCGTGCACACCGTGCTCACACTTGCGCCATGAGCCAAGATGTACCTCGTATACGGAGATCGGTTTTTCGAGTTGATTTTCCGCGCGGCGACGATTCATCCAGCTTCCATCGTTCCATTCATAATCGTCCAAAGAAGTGACGACCGACGCTGTGCGTGGTGGAAGTTCTGCATAGACACCATAGGGATCTGTTTTGTCGATGACTTGTCCATCTTGCATTCGAACACGGTACTTGTACTTTTGGCCAGCGCCGATGTGCGGGACAAACAACTCCCATATTCCAGAGGGAATTTGTTTCTGCATGCAATGCGATCGCCCATCCCAATGGTTGAAGTCTCCGATGACTTGGACGCTTTGTGCGTTGGGAGCCCATACTGCAAAATTGACACCGACGTTTCCGGAGACATCGCGAAGATGGGAGCCAAGTTTGTCGTAGATTTTCCAGTGTGTTCCGGAGTTGAACAAATGACGGTCGAAGTCGCTGATCAGAGATGGGACAGCGTAGGGATCTTGCATCTCAATGGTCTTTCCGGACGAGTTCGAAAGGCGAAATCGGTACTCAGGTTTAGAATTGGTTTCATGTTGTGGCATCAAGCCCTCGTAGATCCCGGATGGGTGAATTCGTCGCATCGGTCGAGTTGCATCGTTCTGTTCGTCGAGCAACCAAACTTGGTCAAAGCCCGGGAAGTAGCCTCGCACCGCCAATGCATTTTGACCTTCGAAGTAAATCGGATGTGGTCCCAGCACACTGGCAGGATCCGAATTGACTCCGTCGATAATGCTGCCAAGGGTATTGAGGTTGATCTGGGTTTGCACGGGATTCTCCAATGGTTATACCGAATGATGTAGGTTACGTGTATTCCGGTTAGTTTCAAAATGAGGAAGCAAGAAACAAGCTTCTGGGTGAATTGAGCTATCGCCTCGAGTTCCCATCCTTGGGGTCCAACAAGACCAAGCATCGAAGAAACGACTCCAACCATTCATCAATGGCAAGGATCGCATCCCAAACGCGATGGCAAAGTGATTTAGTACAACTTTTGGCCAATCGAAACGGGGCAAGTGCGGTTCGGGTGAATTCGTTCAATCTGCGTTTCGATGGAACAACGCATTCGGGAACGGAATCCGCAATTGCGTTGGTTGAGTTCGTCGAGGTGTCGTCGAACAGGCGATCCAAGGTTTGATCCTTCGGAGTATCGACGTAAATGCGGTGGTAAGTTTCATTTCGTCCCGTCGGGGAGGGAGGGCTAGTTTCGCTTCGTGTCATGGGTTGCGGATGCGACGAGCCTCGGGTCCGCCGGCGAGTCGTCGCGACCGCAACGGCATGGTTGGTCTTTGTGGCGCCTAACGAGCCAGTTGGCGACGGGGCGTTGGTGAGAACCATCTCGGGTCCCTCCGATTGGGCCGAATCATCGATCGCAGGTGATTCACCTTGCGACATCCAACGGCATTGGACCAAGTGAAATGCAAGGGTGCGATCGATGCGGCGCCAGATGTCTGCGTTTCGAATGGGCTGGACGGCGCCAAAGTGCTCCCATGAAAAATCGTTTTCCCGCCATTCGGCCAATCCGTATTGCAGGCCACGCGTAACGTATCGACTGGTAGTGACCAAAGTCACACGGCTTGGCTGTTCGAGGGACTCAAGACCCCGTAAAACTGAGATAAGCGCACATCGATCGGTGGCGCAGTTTTGTTCAACGTCTGTGGCCTCAGTACGATTGCCAGTTTCAACGCTTTCAAGCACGAATCGCCACCGGCCCGGTAGGTTACCATCGCAAAAGAGTAAGAAATGCGGCTTCGTGCTGCTCATCATCCACGCTCGTAAACGCTAATTTAAATTGCCTGCGTAAGCTTGCGCGGTAGATCGATTTGTGTGAGCTGAACGGATAGAACAAGTGGAAGTTTTTGGTGGTCTGTGTCGTTTCGTGTGGGAACTGATGTTTATTCCGACAAAGCCGTAACGAGAGTTCGGTTCGTCGGCTGAGAATAAAAAAACCCCACCAATCATTTCAAATCCAATGAGTGGTGGGGTCCAAAGGCTCCGGTGGGAGTTGAACCCACGATGGCGGATTTGCAATCCGCTGCCTTAGCCACTTGGCTACGGAGCCTTGTTCGCCGCAAGTTTTAACTCGGGCGGATTGATTGCGTTTTAGTGGACAAAGCCAGCTTGGTCAAGACCGGTCTTACCCCTTTACAACGAGAGGTGGCCCAGCTTTTATTCTCTGTGTCTCCGCGATCGATTGAGCCTGAGGCGCTAGGAGGTCGTCCCACTTTCGTCGCAGTATTTCGCTGGGTTTGTGTTGAGCCTGAGGCGCTAGCCGAGTCCTATGATCGATCGGCTAGCGCCTCAGGCTCATGAAATCAGGGCAATTATTTTTCGACAGCTCGATCACTATGCGTTTGGCAGGACAAACGGTGCACGATATTCCCGACCAAGCAATAGATTCGCTTTCTCATTTTCGACAAAGGATTCGGATTGTTGCGAAATCTTTAGCAACGGTCCAAAAGAGAGTTTCAGGTTGTTGGCATCCAATCCATTCCCGGAAAGGTGCTCGAGCATCCGGTCAAAGGTTTGTTGCACCTCCCCACCCATTTTCATGGTGCGTAATTCTTGTTGAATTTCCATCGCATTGGCCTGCTGACCGAGCCGATACGAGATGTTCCCCACATGACAAAGGCCTGTGGACTGATGCCCTTCCGAAACGTCGGCGTTCAATTTGGTCCGATCGCCATCCCTTACCGACTCAACAAAATTCGTGAAATGGTTGACGCTCGGTCCGTCGAGTTTCTTTACTAATTCTCCGTTCTTGTCAAAAACGCTGGATTCGGCTAGGAATCCTTCGGATCCAGAAACGATACAGCCGGCCTTGAACTTGGGGCTGAACGGGTCTGTTTTGAGCCCTCTCACCTCCTGGATCACTGCAATATCACCGAATTGATGCGCCACGATTTGAGTGTTGGGGGTGTCGCCCGCGTCGACGTAACCAAGTCGCCCCCCTATGCTGATCACCGAATCGCCAAGACCCTTGAGCCCTAAGAGCCAACGGCACATATCGACGAAATGAATATTGTTATTTCCTAACTCACCATTTCCCGTATTCCAATCCCAATGCCAGTCATAATGAAATTGGGGCCTCGTCAGTTCTCTCTTTTGAGCTGGCCCCAACCACAGGTCGTAATCCACGCCCGATGGCACGTCGTAAGTTCCGCGTGAACCGATGGATCCTCGACCGCCGTAAACAATCGTACGTGCATGCGAGATTTTCCCAAGTTTGCCTGTCCGAATATACTCGACCGCGGCGGCCAAATCGCCTCGGGAACGATTCTGAGTCCCAACTTGGCAAATCCGCTTGGTTTTGTCGGACACTTGAACCATACGACGCCCTTCGATGACGTTATGGCTTACTGGCTTTTCAACATACACATGTTTGCCCGATTGCATGCTCCAAACGGCTGCCAAAGCATGCCAATGGTTGGGGGCTGCGATGGAAACAGTGTCTATCGACTTGTCATCGACGATCAGTCTCAAATCGGAGATGGCCTTTGGCCTCTTGCCGGTTTGTTTCTCCACCGACTCGGCGAGAGTCACCGCCAGGTTTAAGTCCGGGTCGCAGACATAAGCCACTTCGACGCCAGTTTGTTTTGCAAATTCGGCAGCGTGGACTTTGCCGCGAATCCGGCAACCAATGACCGCGTGCCGAATCGTCTCATTGGGACCGATTGCCGCTGCGCCCAATGGGGACGCCAAGGGCTGCGCCAGGAGCGTTGATTGAGCGGTGAGTGCCGCAGCCGTGGCAATCATCGATTCTTCGAGAAATCTTCTTCGAGACGGATTTTTCATTGGAACCCTCGTGAAATGCTGGATGTCATTTTCTAAATTTCCAGCCTTGATTTTAGCTTTTTTTTCGCGACCGAACACGTTTTCCAGACGTCTTGAAATAGATTCTGTCGACAGAAGTTGACTTGGGACTCGATTGGGCCGATAATCGTCCTACGCCCCGACTTTCGTGATCTGAAGCGATTCCATTGATGTTTAGACGAGCAAACGGACAACAGTTGATCGGCACCTGCCTGGTGTGGGTTGTTGCGATTGCGTTTCAATGTTTCGTATCCAACCAGCAAGCAGCAGCCAGCTGCGGTGATTATTTGCACCACGGAAACGAGACGCAGAAATTCTCGGAGGCCGGCAAGGACTTGCCAAAGTCGTTGCCGTCGACGCGATGCGCGAATGGACAATGCAAGGCATTGCCAATGGCACCTTCGGTACCCATCGGTGGAAATCGAATGGATCGAGTTCGAGATCATCTTTCGGAAGTGAAGTTCAGCGAAGCAGAAACGGACTCTACTCAACAAAAATTCTCTAGGTCGGTCGATGATCACTTACCTCAAGAACCTTTCTTGGAAGTTCTGCTTCCCCCGCCGCGTTTTCGGTAATTCCAGCTTGCATTTTCACTCGTCTATTTTCTGCGCGTGATTTTCTATGCGAGCAACTGCTTGAGCGCCGATTGGCGAATCGTCTGAAATACCGAATTTGATTCTTCAAATTGCTGACGACGTTTCCCATGAAGTTGGCGTTCAAGACTGGCGAACTCCAAACCCTCAGTTCCGCGTCTCCGCCCAGCGCCGCGCGAACGATTGCGGGCACCAAAGCGTCTCGGAGAAAAGATGCTATGTGGCAGGTTTCCTTAGGCCGTGGCCCAATTAACTCATTCCAAAATCCGGTACAGACGGTCTGACCTGTTATTCAATTCAGGGGATCGAGATGCGACCAATCAATTATTCACTCTATTTCTAGTCTTGGAATTATATCGTGATCATTTTTCGAATCGGTTTACCAAAGAGAGTTGCATTCACACTGGTCGAGCTACTGGTTGTGATTGCCATCATCGGCATTCTCGTTGGGTTACTGTTGCCGGCTGTTCAAGCCGCGCGCGAGGCGGCGCGGCGCATGCAATGCAGCAATAACTTAAAGCAACTCACATTGTCCATTCACAACTATGAATCGGCAAATCGGCGACTGCCAGCCGGACGATCGCCCGCGGGACTTTCCACGCATGCGGCCCTATTGCCATACATCGAACAGATTGCGGTTAGCAATTTGGTTGACATGAACAACGCTTTTGATCATGCGAATAACAATGCCGCTCGTGCAGTTCGTTTGCCAGCCTTTCTTTGTCCGTCGGACCCGGTGACGACAGTCCCCGCAGGTTGGGCTGCGACCAACTATCGAGTGAATCAAGGGGCTGGGATTCTCTATGGTTTGACCCCATCGTTATCGAGCGACCCAAACTATGGCTACCCAAATCCAAACGGCCCATTTATTCCGAATACTTACCTGAAGATGGGAGAAGTTAGCGACGGGACGTCCAATACTGCAGCCATGAGCGAGCATGGACTCGGCGATTTCAGCAACGCGATTTCTACTTCGACGGATACTTTTTGGCCTCAAACCAATCCAACAACTCCGGACGAAGCGATTCGAGATTGCCGCTCGATCGACGTAACGAATCTAACGTACCAACGCAACAGTAATGTCGGTGCACCTTGGTTGCAGGGTTCGCATTCGACTTCGATCTACTATCACGTAGCTCCACCGCAGAGCCGCTCGTGCATGTTCCCGCCTGGCCGCATCTCGACAACTGCCAAGAGCTATCACACCGGTGGAGTGGAGGTCTCTCGGTGCGATGGGTCCGTGAGTTTCGTTTCCCAGTCCATTGATCTTGCGGTTTGGCGAGCGTTGGGTACACGCAACGGTGGTGAAGCGATTTCGGGAGCGATCGATCAATAATGACTCAAAATGCGATGACATGTGTATTTCTCTTGGCGCTTGTTGTTGGCTGCGCTCCAACGCAGGCCCCCATGTCCGATTCCAATGAAGCCAAAGCCTTGTTGGAGAGAACCCTACTCGCATGGAAAAAAGGTGGAGATTGGTCTGCTCAGCCCAAGCAGGTTCCGCCGGTCTATGTGACCGAAGACTTATGGCGATTGGGAGGGACACTGGTAGACTATGTTTTAGAGGGTGATGGTGAAACCATGGGTTCAAATATTCGATACCGTGTGAAACTGAAGTGCACGAACGCAGCAGGCAAGACCACGGAACGATCGGTCCAGTATTTGATAACTACGCGACCCGCGTTGACCATTATGCGAGAAGAAGGCTGATCCATACCGGAGGATAACTCGATGAAAAAAAACTACCTACTCATCGTCTTGATATGCTTGCCCGGGTCATGGGCATCGGCTCAATTGCACGACACACCGCGACCAACGCCGTTGACGCGCCCTGTCCTCAAGAAAATGATCGAGGATGTGAAACAGCGAACGCCGAGGATTCCCTTGCCGGACCTCACCGAAGCGGATCGAAATCAGCTAGGGGATCAGGCCGACAATTACGAAACGAGACTTCGTTATCATTATTTGAATGGTATTGAACCGAGCCGACCCATAGTTCCCAGCGCTTCCTTGCAATCTGTCGATCGTAATTTGTCAGGCAATGCTCCGCGTTCGCGTGAACAAGACTCTAAGTATTCGCTTGAGAATGGATTCAAAGTCGAGTTGTTTTGGATTGTGTCTCGCA
>JBEBHM010001021.1:0-2590 GCA_040080875.1 Pirellula sp. | reverse complement strand
CCGACACGAGTACGAATATACTGAACACTCGTCACTTTACCGGAAATCGTTTCGCTTGATAGATGGGGCAAATGCGTGTCATATTCCAAGACGTTCTGGGGGGTTTTCGTGGCGAATCTGTTTTCAATCGGAGGATGTTTTGGCGTCGCTCAAGACACCAAGCCGGTTTCGATCGAGGGCTGGCATCTGCGCGCCGAGCGGGCGTTGGCTGAGGGAAAGGCTGACCAGGCGATCCGAGAAATGGATGACGTAATCAAGAGTCTGCCTGCCAATGCGAACCTCCACATTATTCGAGGTTCACTCTTTTTTCGAAGTGGGAAGATTACGGAATCGATTGTCGACTTCGACAAAGCCATCGAATTGGAGCCGAACTTCAAGCCAGACTTGTGGCAACGTGGAATCGCACTTTACTACGCCGACAAGTTTCAGGAGGGGCTCGACCAATTCTCCGTTCATCGAAATGTGAATCCCAACGATGTGGAAAATGCCTTTTGGCACTTCATGTGCAACGCACGAGTCAACGGAGTGGAAGCGGCAAAAAAAGATGTCTTGCTTGCCGGTTTTGATCGCCGCGTGCCGTTGATGCAAGTCCAACAATTGATTCAAGGCAAAGGGACGGTCGAGGAAGTAATCGCTGCGTGTGAGAAAGGAGGCGCTGGATCCGAAGGGCAGAAGCAGTCACGGTTTTACGGTTACCTGTACATTGGACTCTATTACGATGTTCTCAACGATGCCAAGAATGCCGAGAAGTACTTGCAAATGTGCGTCGACCAAAATTTCCCTTGCTACATGTACGATGTCGCCAAGATCCATTTGGATCTGCTCAAAAAGAAAGCCGCACGCAAGTAGTCATCGCAGCTTCAGGCAGCTCGGCGGTGTTGGGCTGGGCTAGCGAGGCTTGGATGTGGAATGGTCGACGCTGGACGCAGAAGCGCAGCATCGGCCCTGGCAATGCGCGATCGAATGATTTCCACGTAAGCGCGATTGCGAATACCCATGACCCACCCAAGCCGCTCCGCCACGGTCTTTGGGCTCATCAGCCCGCTCGCCAAATGCCCAAGCCTCTGGGACAACGAGGATATGGAGACACCGCTGTCTTCGATCGATGCATAGGCGCACGCCAGTTGTCCGCAGGCATGTCCGATTTCGTAACCTGCTTCTTGCCCCTTGGCGATGCGTTTTTCGGCACGAATGGTCGCTGTCTCGGCAATGCCCAGCTCTAGCCCAAACGTTTCGAACAGCAGACTGAACTCCACCTCGGCAACCTCGCGATTGCAGCCAGGAAGCCAACCTCCCAGCGACTGAAACACGCGTTTTCTGAGGATGCTCCCAAAAAGCATAGGGCCAGCAACTAGGCTCGGGTTGCTAGTGATTCGCCGATGGGGTAGAGACTCGCCGGATAGCCCCAAAACGGCTTCATTGCATCCGTTGGTCCGGACGGGGGTGCAGGCCGCATCGATCGATCGATCGCTGAGTAATTCCATGGATTCGACATGCCATCCCTCGTCGACAATAGCTCCCGGCATGAGCACCTGGATGTACGGCGAACATGCGGCAGATACGGCAAGGTTGATTTGCGACGAGAGACTTTCTCCTTTTCGAGACTCAATCAAGACTGCTTCATCCTGACCGAGCCCGTACGGGTCGGGGTAGCTCCCATCGTGTGCAATTAGAATCTCTATTTCAGGCTCGCGATTCTCAAGAACCGAAAGCGTGGTGAGTTCGAGTCCAGCATCATCTTGGAGATGAGGAACAATGATCGAGAGGCGCGGCACTGCAGCTAACTCCGGCAATTCGCAAAGAGGCGTGAATCGACTCTAACGCAAGAGAGAATCGGCCAGTTTGTTGGCAGAGTCCACCGAATTGGATGTTTGCCTATTAGATAAACGTGGCAAACTTTAACGCGCACGCTGATCAGTGAATTTTTCGACCTGTACGATTCAACTTGAATTCGCCCATGCAATTCATTGAGCCTGAGGCGCTAGCCGAGCCACGCCACCGGAAATCGGCTAGCGCCTCATGCTCAGAAAGCTCCCAACTTATTTCAATCGTACAGGTCGAATATTTTTGCCCACGGCTGTTTTGCCAATTCTTCCATTCGATATGTTGAAACTTTAGACAGCAGAATGAGTGTAGCCGAACCGAGCGTTCGTCGATCGTTTGGAATGCGAGCATTACCAAATGCAGGCGTAGAGTCGGGGCTCAGATCGAATTGTTGCTGGATCGGGCCGATCGTTGTATTAACATCTGCGAAATCAAATTCTCCGACAGGCCCTTTGTTGTTTCGAAAAGTTATGCACAAGCGTTGGAGCGCAAGCTTCGAGTTTTCCGCACTCGATCCAACCGCAATCAGACACTCTTCCTATCCATGATTACGCCCTCCGGAATCGTTCCCAATCGCTACACAGAAGAGTTGGTTACGAATCAAGTAATCCTGAACGATATATTCGCACGAAACGATAACAATCAATGGCTAATATCAACTCAAAGGTTCGAGAATTCACCTGCTAGGAGCCCATCCTTCGAAAAACAAAGACGATCGATCACTTGAGCTGCTCAAAGGCAGCCAGCCATGTTTTGGGTGTGGGTG
>JBEBHM010000294.1:0-9794 GCA_040080875.1 Pirellula sp. | reverse complement strand
GTCGAGAGTCACGTACTGGAATCCCAAGGATTTCATCCGAGCGTTGATTTGGCTGCGAATGTCGTGATCGCACGCACGCACCAAGTCTGCAACGCCCAACTCGATCCGAACCAAGCCTCCCTCGTGAAGCCGAACACGGACATCTTCAAATCCCAATCCAACCAGAAAGGACTCTGCGATTTCGATCGAACGAAGACGCTCCGGGGTTACCGACTGGCCGTATGCAATCCGACTTGCCAAACAGGGAGCCGCGGGTTTTTCGGCAATGGACAAGCCAAAAAAGCGAGCAAGCTCGCGAACCAACGACTTGTCGATTTTCAACTCGGCCAATGGCGCGATGACTCGATGTTCGGTAGCCGCTTGAAGACCAGGTCGATAGTCGCTCAGGTCATCGAGGTTCGTTCCCGACATGATGGCTGCAAAGCCGTTCGCGTCAGCCCAACCACGAAGCGATTGGTAGAGATTCGATTTGCAATAGAAACAGCGGCGGGCATCGTTCCGAACGTAGTTGGCATCGTCGATCTCTCGTGTGGACACTTCGACGTGACGAATGCCGATACTCTTGGCTACATCGCGAGCAATCGTTAGCTCTGAGTGAGCCACCGCATCGCCAATCCCTGTGATAGCCACTGCGCGATCACCTAGCGATCGGAAGGCCGCAGCGACAACGACTGCACTATCGACGCCTCCAGAAAACGCGATCACCACGGACTCGTGCTGTGCGATCGCCCGCTGAAGCGATTCCGCAATCTCGTGGATCGTGTCGTTCATAAGATACCGGCACTGGACATGGCTGCTCGGCTATTTTTTCTTTTTGAGCCGCTCGTCTGCGGTAGGCAACGGCATTGGACCGGAGAATGCGTCAAAGATAGCGAGCAAGTTGAGCAATCCCGCAACTGCAGTGAAAAGGGAACCTAGTTCAAAGCCCGCCGACGTATCAAAGTGCCATTGTGAAAGTTCATCTCGGCCAGTCGGGGGCGCCATGAATCTGGACCAGGACCAAGGCTCGCGATTGCTCTCACCGTAGAAGTTTGTTTCTGGGATAATCTTGTCGTTGCGATGAATCCATCCCTGAATCGCCGCAGGAAAAGCTGGCAGTCCAACGCACAATTGCGCCGGAAATTGAATTCGATACTCGTCCGGGTTCCAGGAAGCGTAAACCACTCGTCCCTGTCCGACAAATAGCCCCAAGAAAAACAACCCAAGGATACAAACCGCAAAGAGGTAGGCTTTGTTCCGGCGACCTTGGTAGAAATGCCCCGCGCCGGGCAACACAAAAGCAAGAACCGCAGCCAGGTATCGGTTCTTAAGGTCGATCTCGCAATCGTCCACGTAAACGATATGCCCTTTTTCTGACGATTCACTCATTGCCAGCCTTTTCGTCTATCTATCGATTTTTCGATTTTTTGCATTTGGCCAAAGCCTTAGCATAGCGGAACTTGCCAATCGATGAAACTCGCGTTTTCGATGTGCCACATTCGTTGTCGATCGGATTGTGTCGAGGCAGCGATCGTCGGCAGGCAGAGCCTGCATATCATGGATTCATGGGTTCCAGGCAGAGGCTGGAACCAGGTCGATGGAATCGAAAAGCTTCTATTTGTCTCCCGATTTAAAGACGAAATTTCGGTACCAAACTTCGCTGCCGTGGTCGGTCAGCATGATCTTGCCCTTCTTTTCCCCGAACCCTTTTGCATCATTGAATTTGCTCTCGCCCAACCTTCGTTTCCATTCCGCATCGCCTATCGTGGCGGAAACGATTTTCTCGCCATTGAGCCAGTGCTCCAAACGGGGGCCCGAAGCGACGATTTTTGCATGATTCCACTCCCCTGCCGGATTCATTTTCTTGGCTTCGTTTGGCTCGTACAGATCGTAGATGGAACCGCTGCTATACTTCGGCGCGACTTTTTTGGCGCCGGCATCGTCATAAACTTGGTACTCGCAGCCGATGGTCCGGTTTTCATACGACCGGACTCGGTACTTGAGACCGCTGTTACCACCTGGAGCAATTTTCCACTCAAACTCAAGAGTGAAGTCACCATATTCCTCCGTCGTCACGATATGTCCGACGCGTGCTTTTTCCTTTTTGAGGTGAACCACCCCGTCCTTCATTTCCCATCCTTCCGGCACGGGCCGTTCATCCATCATCGTCCATAAAGCCCACGACTTTCCGTCGAAAGGCGATGTGCGCTCTTGGGCCTCCACAACAATCGGTGCGAACGCAATCTGGAAACAGATACCGAGAGCGATAAGTGAGCATCGAAGATCAGCAAAGTAATCCATGGCTGGGAACTTGGTTGGGAGAGGAAGCTAGCGGTTGGCTCGCATACGTTCGTACGCTATGGGATGGGAACTGACGGGCTATTATTATGACCCAAATCTAACTTGTCGCACGGGGCGACGGCAAACTTTTTCGACCTTCGATTCAATTTGAATTTACCCATGCAATTCATTGAGCCTGAGGGCGCTAGCCGAGCCAAGCCACCGGAAATCGACTAGCGCCTCAGGCTCAAGAAGCTCCCGACTTATGGCATGCAACTGATCCAGGAAATGGTGGCGTGACCGCTAAAACACAAGTCAACGTCGCTTGATTCGTTGCGAGGCCGAGTTTGGTAATTGCTTTTGTAAACCACGCGGCGCGACAACTCTGAACCAGCATCGTCCGTCGAATGTTCGAACGAAATCTCAAGAGTTTTGCGTTCGGGGTGACAACGTGTGATTGGAAAATCCAAAGTCAAATCGCTGAGCGGGATCGCTGGCAAATTGATGCTCCAAAATCCATCGTGATGGCCAGCCATGGGAATCACTTGTTCGATCACGTGGACGGCGCGCCTGGCGTTGACGTTCCAATCGCGTTCGACGTCGCGACGCATGTATTGCGAAATGGCCATCGATGGAATACCCAAGAGACATGCTTCCCGGGCGGCAGCAACGGTGCCGCTATACGCGATATCCACCCCGAGATTGCCACCGTGATTGAGGCCTGAGATCACAAGGTCTGGTTGCAGCTTGAGCCACAGCAAACCAATTCGGACACAATCAGCCGGCGTACCATCCACGGTCCAACTGGATTCACTCCGTTTCTCAACGTGAAGAGCGTCACTAGTCGTAACCGCGTGTCCACAACAACTCCGCCCACGATCCGGGGCTACGACAAAACACGTGGCTTTGCGAGACAGTTGGTCATGGAGACTCTGCAACCCTTCGGCATCGATGCCATCGTCATTCGTCAATAGAATCTTCAAGCTCGCAACTCCCGATCGATGCGTTGGATTGTTTGTACAGCGAGGTCGATCGAACACTCGCCTGTCGCGGGGGCAAGCAAGTGACTGTGGTGCAATACGATCGTGCTCTGAGCCGCTGACAGGCTGTTCTCAAGGTTGGGTGCCATCCGACAGCGTCCACTATGTCGCCTTGCAAATCCGTTAAATCCTGCCCCGGTGGCCAAACCGTTCGCTTCACACCGCTTAAGCACATATTCGCGAGCGACGACCATTGCGTCGTCCTCGCCCGTCGAGTTCGCAAGAACAAATTTCTGCACCCGAGCAAATTCTAACAAGGACGAGTTAACCCTCATGCCGAATTTGTAACATGCCATTTGTTCCGATTCCGGATCGATCGAAGTTTGCAACCACGAGATACCGTTGAGCTCGTCTTGGAGTTGTTTGGCCGCAAGCCATCGTCTCGCGTTGTCATCGTTCAAATGTGCCAACTGGGGCAATAAGACCGCTGCCTGAAGTTCGGATAAGGCGTAGGCGTCGTTGCCACGTTCACAATAAATGGTCATGCGCTGTGCGAGACGGGCATCGTTGGTCATGACGGCACCACCACGGCCTGCCGACAGGAGCTTGCTCCCTCCGAAGCTCAATACGCTAATATCGCCCCAACCACCCCCTTTGCGACAATGCTCAGATCGTGTCGCCATCGCGCCAGGTTCCTGGCAAGCATCCTCGACGACCAGCAGCTGGTGCGCGCGAGCCCACTCGCAGATACTTTCCATGGGAGCCATCGTTCCGTGCAAATGCGAAACTACCAGCGCGCGTGTTTGCGAAGTGATTGCAGCAGACAACTGTTCGACACCTACGACCCATTCGCCAGGCATGACGTCGCAAACAGAAACGGCAAGGCCAGCGTCAAGGATGGATCGGAAGTTTCCGGGAAAATCATAGCCTGCTAAAAGCACTTCCGAGCCAGGCTCCAACATCAAGGAGCGAAGGGCTAGTTCGACACCAAAAGTTCCAGAACAGCACAATCGTACATGTTCGCGCCCGAAATACTTCGCGAGTGAGGAGCGCAAAGAATCCAGATTGGAGCCATGATAAGTACGCCATGCACCACTGTCAGAAATCTCTGCCAACGCTTGTTGGATGGCGACGGCAGTGGAATGTTTGGCAGGCATTGGCAACGGTGAGTGAGTTCAGTCTGACGCGATCATACGGTCAGATCCAGCGAACCATTATTTCGGGTCCATCGCGTTGGTGGGTTGCGATCCGTCGGTTCAGCCTCTGATGATAGTCGATTGGCATTCATCTGTGCAAATCGACTGTTGGCTTCGTTCCAACGCGAGCCCGAACCAAATCCGCCATTTTGAGTTAGGTTGGAACCACCTGCATCCGATCCAGCCGAGTCGGAACCAACTTGTACCTCAAACGCTTCAATCTGCATCCCTTGTTCTGCAAGACGATCCCGAAGCGTTTGGACGTTGCTGAGCAATGCATCGCGGGCAAGTGAATTCTCTACTTCCAGCTTCGCAAACATCTGTCCCGATTCGATTCGGAGAGTCATCTGCAATGAGCCCAACTCGGGTGGATGTAGTCGCAACTTGACTTGCCCTCCTCCGTCCCCCAGTTGTTCAAGCCCTCTCAATACGCGTTGAACAAGCTTTACCTGTTGGTATGGAGACACACTCGAAGCATGTCCTCCACGCGGCGTTTCGGATCTGGCAGTCGAATTGGAAACGGTGGGCGAACCAGAGGTTGATTGGATACCCGCGATGTTTGGTAAGTTTGCTGTTTGTGAAACTGTATTGGTCTTGTTGCTCAAAACGCCAGGTCCGGCGATTGCGGTTGGATTTGAAGTTGCCGATCCTACGTCGCTGGACTGCCGAATATCGGTTACCGTGGGAGTGTTTGGATCCATCGAACCCAACGTTGATGCATTGCTGCTATCGAAATCGGAAGATGTTGTTATCGAGAACGGTTGAGTTAAGTCTGTCGACGTGTTCGACACAACCTGGGTGGCCGGCGACACCAAGTTTTCGTTCTCTCGTTCGCTTGATCCTTCTTCGCTCACGTCATTGCTGCCGTTTGTTCGTTCTGCGAGTCTTGTTGCTCGTCGGTTGCGGGCCAACATATCCGAAGCCGGTTTGGCGTCCTGCTCCGAATTGGCTCTGGATTCGCTAGCATCGAACGACCGCTTTGACTGCTTCCCAGGATTCGATTCGATTCCAGCCACGGGAGTAAGTTCGCTTGCAATCTCAGAGGCGGATTTAGAATTGGCAGTCGCCGTGTCGTTTTGTGTACGCCGATGATCGATACGATTGCCAAGTGGACGCTTGGAGGACAAAGCAGATTCGGCGGTGTTCTGGTTACTTAGAGTTGCGGCAGGAGTCGAAATTGTATTTGTCGACTTGCGGGCCGCGACCGAGGATTCGTCGCCGAGTTCAGGATGGTTCGCTTTTTCGGATACCAAAGATTCCGTTGGTTGCGTGAGCTGCAAAGCAGCCTTATCGTCGTTGGACGTTGCGAGATGGTTGCCGTTTTGCACATCCGCGTCTTGATTCCCAGAATCTTGGAGAGGGTCGATTGCCACCCGTTTCGGATCGGCATCAGTCGATCCTGAATCTGCAGGATTGGGAGCGTTGGGAACCGGCAACACACCGACATAATCGAGAGTGAGGGAGTCTTGATGGTCACGCTCTAGATCGTCCTGTTCGTCCAATTCCCCAACCGTCGAATCGTCGTCGACGTCGTGCACACTGGGATTGCGGCTTGGTTGGTCGCTGCCAATTGGTTCGGATGCATTGTCTGCGGGGCGAATTGGATCGTTGTCAAGAAAACCGATACTTAGGAGTTCGTCAAAGAAGGACAGCTTGTCGAGTTCGTGGGCGTCGCTTGCCGACCTGCGAAGGTAGGAGGGCTGGGTAGGATCGGAATTGGAAACACGGCTGACGGAAGTATCGGGCGACATCGCATGAATCCTATCGAGTGCTATTTGGGCGGTGTTTCTGCAGCCTTGTCCAGAGTTGATTTAAGAGGGTCGCCATTTCGAATCTCGCTCAATATTTCGGAAAGCGTTTCCTTTTTGTTGAACTCTGCCAAGACCTTCTTTTGAATATCGGCTGGCATAGCCCTAATGATCGACGCAACATCGGTTTTCTCTCCTTTTTCCCACATTAGCTCCAATTGTTCCTGGGCTTTTTCGGGAGACAGAACCGTTAGGATTTTTTGAGTTTCCTTAAGGTTGTCGGATTCGATTCCATTCTTTCGGTTTTGTAGCTCAATTTCGAACTCCGCGCGGCGTTGGTCAAATCGATCGATTTCATCCTGGAGTTTACGCTGCCGGTCGTCCAAAACACGTTGGAATCGATCCAACGATTTGCTTTTGTCGTCGAGTTCTAGGGCTGCACTCGATTTGGCGATGAGGATGTCTTCGTAGGTTGGAGCTGGGACCGATCGGCTGCTGATGTATGCGCCCTTGAGCCGTTCTCCTTGAATGTCGATACCGTTAAGGAGCGCGATCACTCGTGTCATGGTTTCGCGTTTGAAATTCCCTTTCCAAGCGGCAAGTCCGATAATAGCGCATTGCGCAAGCAAGGTTGCTGTACAAAACCACAGAAAGGCATTGACGAGTTTTTTCATTTTTTGTCCCTACTCGGCGCTGGATTGCCGGCTCATGGCGTTCTGAATGCTCGACCATTCGTCAAGCCGTTCCTGTTGTTTGGCGAGAGCATGCAACTGAGCAGCCTCGTCCTTGTGTTCTCTCAGTTTTTCGAGCGACTTGACGGCTTGCTGGCAGTGCAGCAATGTGTTCTGGCGACGTTCAAGCTCTTGCGAGAGTTTGCCTTGATGGTCTGCAATTTGAGCGGATTGGGCCGCCAGGATCATTTGATAGCGTTGCGCATCCAATATCTGATTGAGGTTGATGTGGCCATTGCTGGCCGTCTTTCGAAAATGGTCCATTTGCGAGTTGGCTTCATCGATTTCTCGTTGTCGCTCTTGAAGTTTGTCGATGGCAAGGCGAACCTCTTGGACTGCTTTGGCCGCAAAATCGCGATCGCGTTCTCGCAACTTGAGCAAGGTAGCTAATCGGAATTTGGCCATCGTTAAGCTGCCCGTGCGCTAGGGGAGTTCGCATCCATCATGGACGCATTGCCGAGTTGGCTTGCGGAAGTGGTACTTGGCGAAGCTGGGCTTGGGGCGGATGGAGCCATTGCGATGGCGGACAATTTCGTAAGTTCATCGACGCTTTGTTGCCAAGGAATTAACTCGCGTTGTCCCTGGGTCAGGAAGGATTCGATCGCAGGTCGCAACTGAATAGCCCGATCCATGGTGGCATTGCTGCCTCGCTGATAGGCTCCGATGTTGATCAAGTCCTCGTTTTCACGAAATGTAGCCATCATGCCGCGAACGCTGTCCGCAGCGACTCGCATTTCCCGGGTGACAAGCTGAGATTGGAGCCGACTCAAACTGGGGAGCACATCGATAGCGGGATATCGACCGCGCGCAGCGATGCTCCGGGACAAATGGATGTGTCCATCGAGCAAGCCTCGCAGCGCGTCGCTGATGGGTTCGTTGGTGTCGTCCCCCTCGACTAGCACGGTGTATAGGGCCGTGATACTACCTCGTTGATTGACCCCTGTTCGTTCCACCAATTGCGGTAACATGGCAAAAACACTTGGTGGATAGCCGCGTGTCGTGGGCACTTCGCCTGCTGCCAAGCCTACTTCTCGCTGCGCCATGGCAAATCGCGTGACGGAATCCATAAGGAGCAAGACATTTTTTCCCTCATCTCGCAACGATTCGGCGATCGCAGTCGCGGTCTTAGCTGCCAGGATTCGCTTGGGGGCTGGCTGATCGCTTGTGGCAACCACGGTAACGCTTTTGGCACGTCCGTCTTCCCCAAGGTCCCGATCCAAAAACTCGCGGACCTCTCGACCTCGTTCGCCGATAAGCGCAATCACTACGCAGTCCGCATTTGTTCCGCGTGCGAGCATCCCAAGCAGTGTGCTCTTGCCAACGCCCGATCCCGCGAATATGCCAACGCGTTGTCCATATCCGATGGTCAGGAACGCATCGATGGCGCGAATCTGAGTCGACAGGATGCGGTCGATGGGCGGGCGGTTGAGCGCTGCGACCGGCGATGCGTCGCATGGCGTTTTCGATCCGAACGGAAGCTCGGGCCCATCATCCATGGGCACGCCGGTGGCATCCAACACGCGACCGATGATCTCAGGGCACACTTTGACCGATCGGTAAGTTTGAAAGAGTTCGACTAAGTCGCCTTGAGAGACGCCATCAAAGTTGTCGAGGGGAGCCAAGATGGTTTTGCCCCCGTCGAATCCGATCGCTTCGGCAATGAGAGTGCCTTGATTGCGGCGATGGATGCGAACGATGGAACCAACCGGGACCGGCAATCCGTCGACGACGACCATGGTCCCGCGGACGCTTCTGACTCTGCCACTGATGCCAAAGGGAAAGACTCTTTGCAAGCACTGGTGCCAATGTTTGCTTTGAGGAATATCCGGAAATTTGGACAGATACTGTTGAACTTGACTGGACGTTGGACTGTTTTCCGGCACGTTATTGAAGTTCCTCTTGCAGCCGCTTGAGCTGAGTATTCAACGTACGATCGATGGTCGTATCCGGCGTTTCGAGCACGATTCCAAATCGACCGACGGACGTGTCTTCGGTGACTTGAATATTGAGGGATGGACTCATGTCCTCGACAAGCTCATTCAGTGCGCTCGACAAACGCTGTGCATCTTCCGGGTGTATTCGCAACTGGATTTGACGCTGACCCTGAACCATCCGGACCGATTCCTCAATCCAGTCCAGAAGAATGGTTGGATCCGATTCGATCTGTCTCGCCACCAATTTTTCGGATATTGCAATGGAAAGGGAAATGGTCTCATGCTGCCATTGTCTCAACCATTCGTACGTGGCTTGTTCGATATTTTCACACAACGTTCGCACGCTTTTTGCGGCTTCTTGGACCCGTTTTTCGGCGATTTGTTCGGCCATTTGCATCGCTAAACGCTCGACGTGGCTTTCGCCGCCACGAATGCCTTCTTCGCGTGCTTCGGCTTTGATGCGATTGCATTCCACTCGACTATCGTCTAGGAGTCGTTGGGCTTGTTCCCGTACCGTGTCGATATACTGCTTGGCCCGAGCGGCGACATCTTCCCAATTAAAGACTTCGGTTTGGGCCGTATTGGCACCAAGTTGTAACGTTTTCGATTTGAAGACACTTGCCATGATCGTTCGACTGTATAGTTGGAATCGAATTCGCGGCAGTGTTAGGCTGCTGCGGTAAAGGACACGTTTTCCAAAGCACCGATCTTTCCAATTGCCAATAGTTTGGCCGCCGCTTCGGCGATGAATTCTTGCGCAGCATCCACTTCCTTGAGACTGGTTGGTCCCAACTGAGTAAGCTTTGTCCGTAGCCTAGAAACGTCACGAGCAGGTACGAGACGTTCGACCCTCGCCACGAATAGTTTCGGTGCCCCGCTGAGTGCCAACAAAACGGTTTGAGCCGGACAAGCGTGAAGCACGGTAACGAAATCGCGATCGGACAAT
>JBEBHM010001020.1:0-2592 GCA_040080875.1 Pirellula sp. | reverse complement strand
GCGCTAGCGAACGCGATTCAAATGCAACCAGACGGCATTTTTCTGTTGTTTGATGGCGACACCAAAGTCGATGTGGCCAAATTTTTACGAAAGACCAATCGGACAGATGATGTTCTGTCCGGGGATTCTCCCAAAGTCCCAATCCATGTCGTGCATTTTTTCCAGGACGAGTATCAACGCCAAATGAAACAGATCGCGACAGAAAATGCAGGCACGTACCGGTTCGTGCCACCGCCACAACGTCCACCCAAAGGGGCGCGCTAAGCGATATTCGATATGGCACTCAAGTCCATTGAACGCAATGCGAGATTCACTACGTTGATCGCGCTTTGCTTCAGCTCTTTCTTGCACCTGTGCCTGGCTTTGGCACTTGCGCTGATCTTGATTGCAACTCAAGGCAACGGTCGCAGTTCGATTCTATTTAGTGTATCGGTCAACGATGCTCCACAAGCAACTCCGGAATTGGCCGAGCTCGATCTTTCGCCCGAGCCACCTTCGTTAAACGAAGAGACTGCCCAGCTCTCGATCGAGCTTGCCTCGAGCGCGACCAGCGTCGACTTGCGTTCGGCCATTGCGAATCTCCCAGCGCCAATCGTGTCTTCTGATAGCGAGGCGATGGGGCGATCCCTGGCTTCCACTAAGGGACTCGCCCAGTCGTCTGACGCGACTGATTCCGATGCGACGAGTGCTTCTTTCTTCGGTGCACAAGCCGAAGGAAATCGATTTGTTTTCGTGATCGACTCTTCCGGCTCGATGCGAGGAGCCCGTTGGACAGCACTCGTGTATGAGTTGATACGAACCCTTAGAGCATTGTCACCCGACCAAGAGTTTTTCATCCTGAGCTTTGATTCTATCGCTCATCCGATGTTTGGCGTACCGCCTCCAGCGGGCAAATTTCTGCGTCCGACACCGAGAAATGTTACGAAAGTCCACAATTGGTTGAAGGCCATCGAACTCGGACATAATACACTACCGTCGGAAGCTGTCGGAGTTGCAATGAAGCTCAAGCCGGATGCGATCTTTTTGTTGTCCGACGGAGAGATCCGAGACAATACGATCCATGATCTGCGATTGTGGAATCAGGCCACCGACGACAAAGGCTATGCTCAAACCAAGATACCCATCCATACGATCCTGTTACATAGCCAGATCGGCTATGCTACGTTGGAGACCATTGCCAACGAAAACTCGGGCACGTTCACGCCCGTTCCGATGAGGTAAGAATTAGGAATTAGGAATTAGTTAGTTAGGAGTTAGGAGTTAGGAGTTAGTACGACAGCGCATTTGTGGCGACTTTTGCTCCGCAAAATCGGCTGCGGGCCGTCGAGCGGCAGACTCAACGCTATCCTGCGCTGTCGTATTAGGAATTAGACGTGGCCGTATCAAACCGGTCGCAACACGGACTTCACGACGGCGCCCGAATGCATCTTCTCAAACGCTTCATGCCATTGGTCGATTGGCCAAACACCTCCGATGATGGGTTTGACGTCAAGTTGGCCGCTGGCAAGCAGCGCGATAACGCGTTCCCAAATTGGCCAATAGTGGCTGAAGCTGCCTTGCAATCGCACATTCTTTTGGACCATTTGATCCAAATTGAATCCTAACGGTTGCGGCCCCCACCCCACTTTGCTGATCCAGCCAGCCGGGCGAACGATATCCAGCGCAATCTTGAGCGTGATACTTGCGCCTGCTGCATCGATGACGCCATCTGCCCCGAGTCCATCTCGCTGCATGGCCCAGCTCTTGGCGTCGCCAATGATCGCTTCACAGCCATACTGTTTGGCGATCTCTAGTCGATGACGATCCGCTTCGAGGCCCACCAATGCGACTTGAGCGCCGCAGAGTCTCGCCATGGCAGCGCATAGAATTCCGATAGTGCCTGGCCCAAGAACGACAATGCGATCACCGGGTTCGATATGCGCGTTCTTGACGACCGCGTTGTATGCGACGCAACAGGGCTCGGTCAAGCAAGCCTGCTCGAACTGCAACGAATCCGGGACGCGATGAAGTATGCGGGATGGGACGCGAACGAATCGTGTCATGGCTCCGTGTACTCCGTAGCCAAACCCTTTCCGAGTCGGATCCAAGTTATACATGCCGCGCCGCGACATGGGATTGTTCGTGTCGATGATGGCAGCGGTTTCGCTGACGACGCGGTCCCCTTCGCGCCAGCCCTGAACTCGATTCCCAACCTTGACGAGCGTGCCTCCGAATTCATGCCCCAGGACAACGGGGTAATTGACGGGCCACGAATGATCGGACGTCCATTGATGCAAGTCGCTGCCGCAGACACCTACATTAGCAACCTCGAGCAGCACATCCTCTTCGCCGATTTCCGGACATTCGATTTCACGGATTTCAACAGCCCATTTCTCCGACGAGTAATTAACGACAGCAGCAGATTTCATGTTGGTATGGTTTTCGAGTAGCAAGTGGAATCCGTAGCAATATATCGCAAGATCGCCACAAGGTGGTTAAACCCAAACCATTCAAACAACCGTTTGACCTGTACGATTCAATTTGAATTTGCAAATGCCGGAAACGAATCCCATTGAGCCTGAGGCGCTAGGAGATCTTCCCACTTTCCAATAC
>JBEBHM010000293.1:0-9803 GCA_040080875.1 Pirellula sp. | reverse complement strand
AATCCAGACCAAATTTCGATGCCAGAGAAGTTTGCGGCGCCACCTCGCGACGACAATCGAATCGTCCCATCATCGACAAGCGTCCGCCAAGGTCCAAGCCGTTTCCAGTGCCCAGCTTTGCCACTCTCGTACTGAGACACGACGGTTTTACCGTTTAACTGGATAGCGAAGCGTTCGGAAGCGTTGTCTTCCCAGACGTAAGCGAATACCTGATAGGGTCCATTCGGAATATCGCTCAAGGTAAAAACTGCAGATTGACCCCAGCGACTGCTTCGGATCATGTTGGCGCGCGCGGCGTCGGTTTTTGGAACCAACGCCACTTTTTGATTTTCGAAGCCCTTGGCGTCCGACTTTAGATTCGAAACGTCATCGGCTTGCCACTCGTATCCATCAATGCGAGTTGCCGGCCCGTTGAGATTGATCGCGCGGAAGAACTGGGCCGACTGTTCGCGCGCGAACCCCAGGGAGGAAAGCACCCCCGCCATGCCGAAGGTCAACAGAATTCGATTGAGCAAAGCAACCAAAACGACACCCTAGTGGATTGCGAAAGCCGAACAGTCGTCTTTTACCTGCAAATTATCATACACTAAATGATCAAGTCTTGAAGTTGCGATGTTCTGGTTACACGGTGCGAAGGCCAGGGAAATCACTGGGGAAATCACTGGGGAAATCGATCATGCGAGGTTCTTCGCTTACGCATGGAGCGACTATTTTATCGGGGAAGTACGCGACATTGCAACGATCGAAGTGCTGTTGTCCAATGTTGTCCCTATGTTTGGGAAACACGATTGGGACAATCCTTTTTGCTCTCGTGGAACTTTCGATCGGGATCGATCTTCATGAAGCGTTCTCCCCGTAGACTGCAACCACCACGGTGAAGTCGCACAAAGCTTTCAGATTACTCAGTTACGGATAACTTGCCGCATCATCCAGGTGCCGATGAGTGTTAGCGTGATGTTTCCAAGCCACAGGCTGGCTGCAGGCCACTTACCACCCTTTGCGAACTCTAGCGCTAAACCGAAGAGTGGATAGTAGATCAGGAGCGTTGGAATAAAGCAAACTCCGAAGGTCCACCAGTAGTCCGCACTTCGAATGCGAATGGCGAGCGGTACGCCAAACCAGATAAACGCCAAGCAACTAAACCCTTGTGCCCACCGACGCATCGGCTCGGTCCGCAATTTCGCGAGCCGCTTTTCCGTATCGCCCAATTCATAGATAAGAGTTGAGGTCGACTGGTCGTTGAGTTCCGAAAACCGCCCCGACGCAAGCGCCACCGAAAATCGACTTGCGAGTTTTTCTTTGCGCCGCTGATTGAGCGCTCGTTGTTGAGCAAGTTCCTCTGGGATCTGACTGATGGAGTACTGAGAAGGGCTTGCGTTAGGGTTACCGCTTTTGGCGGCCATATTGAGGGGGATTTCGATCGATTCGACGCCAGGCCAGACTCCTTGCTTGGATCCATCGATGGATGCGAACGAATTATGCACCTCGATGACAAGATTGTCCGAATCAGCTTGCATTGAAATTTTGGCTTTCTCGGCGGAAATCGTTTTCCAGTGGTTGTTTGCAAAAATTGCAAAGCTCGGCTTGATGAGCCAGCGCCCTTGCACCGACTCGACGTAGATCGAGAGACCCTTGTCGTTATCGTAGGAACGATTGGCTCTCAAACGCTGGTAGATTATCTCTTCCACGGATCGCAGTATGATGGCTTCCATTCCAGGACGGCCCCAGGAGACCGCTTTGTCGTTGATCCAAACCGAAGGCACACTCAACAATACCCCCAGAATCACCGCCGGTCGAAAAATGAACATGGGCGAAATACCAGCGCTTTTGAGGGCCACAATTTCGTTGTCCGCCGAAATCCGTCCATACACGCAACAGACTGAGAAAAGCAGCGTCGGCGGGACGGAGTATTGAAGCGCAATCAGGAAAATAAATGGCAGTAGCTTGGCCAACGCCAGGTAACTGAGCCCCTCGGCAACCAGCTTCTGGCCGACCAATGCCAACGAAATGACCAACGTCATGGCCACAAGCGTTAATGCGAACAGTTTTAGGACATCCCAAAGGATGTAACGTGTGAATTTCCCAGGAAACATAGCGGGCGGAGTCTAGCCAGTTTGCCAGATCGCGACGATGCCATTTGGCTGTATTCCGAGAAATCAGGCGTAAAACTCGGCAGTTTAGGGGGAATTTGACATACTCAAGCCGCGTTGGATTTGACAGAATAGTTCAAAGTGTGGGACGAAAAACTCGATACTATCGTTACAGTTTCACACGATGGACGGTCTAGGCAGGAGCTGCGATCGTTGCTCGATAACCTTTGTCGCCATCGCTAGCAAAGCTAGCGACCGACTTACAGCCGTTTCGTTGATCTATTTTTTCCGCGAGCCAACCACCAAATGTCAAACAATGCTCTTTCGTCTTCGAGCAACAAGTCTGTCAAAAACGTTTCCGGCATCACCGTTCGATTGTGCGGTGACTCGGGCGACGGGATGCAACTTCTGGGAACCCAACTTACGAACACGTCTGCATTGGCAGGCAACGACATCGCTACCTTTCCGGATTTCCCCGCAGAAATCCGAGCACCGCGTGGCACGCGGGCCGGTGTTTCCGGTTTTCAAGTGCAGTTCGCATCTCATGAAGTGCACACGCCGGGCGATACGCTCGATGCGTTGGTGGCCATGAACCCTGCGGCACTCGTCACCAATCTCGCAGATCTTGTGAAGGGGGGATTACTGATCGTCAACTCCGATAGCTTCGAAGACAAAGACTTGAAGCTCGCCAAACTCAAAACTAGTCCGCTCGAGGAGCCCTCCATGGAGAACTATCGCTTGGTCAAAGTACCCATGACCAAGCTGACCAAAGAGGCGGTTGCTGAGTTCGGGATGAGTACCAAGGAGGCCGATCGCTGCAAGAACTTCTTTGCGATGGGGCTCGTGTATTGGCTCTACGGCAGAAACATGGATTCAACCCTTCGCTTTATTCACGGCAAGTTTGGTGCTGGTAAACCAGTGATTGCGAGCGCGAACGAAAAGGCGCTTCGGGCTGGATGGGCTTTTGGAGAAACGATCGAAGCGCTTGGTCAAAGCTACCAGGTCGATGCTGCAACACTCAAGCCAGGCACCTACCGCAACATCATCGGCAATCAAGCCATGGCATGGGGGCTCCTGGCTGCCGCCCAACGCAGCGGCAAGGAACTATTCTACGCTTCCTACCCGATCACACCCGCCAGCGATATCCTCCATGAGCTGTGCAAGTACAAGAACTTTGGTGTTTGCACGTTCCAAGCCGAGGACGAAATCGCTGCCGTTTGTTCGGCGATCGGCGCGTCGTACGGCGGTCAGATGGCGGTTACCACTTCGAGTGGACCTGGCATCGCCCTCAAAACCGAAGCGATGGGACTCGCGATGATGCTGGAATTGCCACTGCTGGTCATCGACGTGCAACGCGGAGGGCCGAGCACCGGACTTCCAACCAAGACCGAACAGTCCGATCTGTTGCAAGTCATGTTTGGACGCAACGGCGAAGCACCCTTGCCAGTCCTTGCAGCCCAGAGTCCCGGAGATTGCTTCGAAATCGTCCAAGAAGCCTGGATGCTGGCGACTCAATTGATGTTGCCGGTCATCGTCCTCTCCGACGGTTATATCGCCAACGGATCTGAGCCGTGGGCGATTCCCGATGTTTCCAAGATGTCGCCGATCAAGGTCGAGCATCCAAAGGAAAACAACAACCCTGACGGGCCCTTTATGCCATACAAACGCAACGAGCTGTTAGGCCGTCCGTGGGCCATCCCTGGCACCGCTGGTTTGATGCATCGCGTAGGCGGCTTGGAGAAAGAGGATGGCACCGGGAATATCAGCTACGATCCGGACAATCACCAAAAGATGGTCAACATTCGAGCGCAGAAAGTTGCGAATGCTGCCAAGTTGCTTCCGCCTCAACAAGTCATCGGACCGCAAAGCGGTGAACTCCTAGTCCTCTCGTGGGGAGGTACTTATGGCGCTTGCTTGACCGCCGTTCAAACGGCTCAAAAGCAAGGCATCAGTGTTGCGTTGGCGCATATCCGGTACCTCAATCCATTCCCAAGCAATCTTGGCGAGATCATCTCGCGATACCAACAAGTGCTTATCCCCGAACTTAACATGGGACAGATGCGCATGCTCATTCGCAATCGCTACTTGGTCGATGCGGTTGGATTCAATAAGGTTAAGGGCAAGCCATTCGCGATCACCGAACTTGTCGAAAAGATCACCGAGATGGCCAAGGCTGGCACTCGTAACACAGCTCAATCGCGCGTTGGCTAAACTCGGGGTCGTTCGCGAACCAACGCTTCATCGCATTCAACACAACTAAAACCCTCCAAAACCAAAACAAACCCAACATGAGCACAGCACTTCCAGTACTCACCGCCGAGTCCTTTACAAGCGATCAAGATATCCGATGGTGCCCGGGATGCGGAGATTATTCCATCCTGGCCCAAATGAAAAAAGTGTTGCCCGAAATTGGGGTCGCGCCCGAGAAGACCGTCTTCATCTCCGGCATTGGATGCAGCAGCCGGTTTCCTTACTATGTGAATACGTACGGCGTCCATTCGATTCATGGTCGAGCTCCCGCTGTCGCCACCGGACTGAAGCTCACTCGGCCCGATCTGAGCGTGTGGGTTATCACGGGCGATGGAGACTCGCTCAGTATCGGCGGCAACCATTTCATTCACTTGCTCCGCCGCAACGTTGATCTCAATATTATCCTCTTCAACAATCGAATCTATGGCTTGACCAAGGGACAGTACTCCCCTACCAGCGTTGAGGGACAAATCACCAAGAGCACGCCGATGGGCGTCGTAGATCACCCGCTCAACCCCATCAGCGTGGCCGTGGGTGCCGAAGCGACGTTTATCGCTCGTTCCGTGGATAGCAATATCAAGCACTTGGCATACACACTCAAACGTGCCGCTGCCCACAAAGGGACCTCGTTTGTCGAAGTCTACCAAAATTGCAACGTCTTTAATGACGGTGCCTTTAGCTATGCCCAAGACAAAGCCACTCGCGACGATACCACGATCGAGCTCGAACATGGCAAGCCCATGATCTTCGGCAAAGATCGAGACCGCGGTATCCGACTCAACGGCTTCAATATGGAAGTAGTTGACCTGAAGAATGGAAACGTCAAAGAAGATGACTTGCTATTCCATGACGAAAAGGCAAACTCCGCATTGGTTTACATGCTGTCCCGAATGCGACGGCCAGATTTTCCCGAACCGATTGGCGTCCTGCGCGACGTTGTCACCGAATCGTTTGAGGACGCCGTCCGGGGCCAGATTGATCAGGCAATTGAACAGCGAGGTCGAGGTGATCTTCAAAAACTGTTCAGCGGCGGAGAAACGTGGAAGGTTGGCGCATAGCGCCCTGATGGCACCGCGAGTCTAAACGTTTTCCAACTTTCGTCGCAAGTTATTCGCAGGTTTTGTCTTGAGCCTGAGGCACTAGCCGAGTTTCGTGATCGTTCGGCTAGCGCCTCGGGCTCAAAAGAGCGAAGATTTGTAATATTGGAAAGTGGGAAGATCTCCTAGCAGAGATCAGGTCCCACGCGCCGGATGGCGTTTTTTTTCTAGTCAGACTTTATGCATATTCTCCACGAAGACAATCACTTGCTGGTCATCAATAAACCAGCGGATTGGATCGTCCAAGGCGCGTTGCCAAGCCAACAAAGTATCCTCGACTGGGCCGCAAATTATTTAGGAACCAAGTACTCGAAACCGGGTAAGGTCTTCGTAGGAGTGGTCAGCCGGCTCGATAGCCCGGTGACTGGCGTCTTGCCGCTGGCCAGAACAAGCAAGAGCGCGAGTCGGTTGAGCGAGCAGTTTCGTGCGAAGACTCCGATCAAGACCTACTGGGCCATCGTTGAAAATTGTCCTGCCCAAGAGATGGGGCGATTGGAGCATTTTTTGGTGCGACGCGAACAAGACACGACAACGCGGGTCGTCTCTACACCATCGCCCGATTCCAAGCTGGCGATTCTAGAATATCGATTGGTCGGTCAGAGCAAAGCCGGGTACCAGTTGGAAATCCAACTTGTTACCGGTCGCAAGCATCAGATTCGAGCGCAGCTGGGAGCGATTGGAAGTCCGATCGTTGGAGACTCAAGGTACGGAGCTCGCACTCCTTTTGCGCGGGGTATTGCATTGCATTGTCGGAAACTCATTCTCTTGCATCCGACGCTCAAAACGGAAATGCAATTAGTTGCCCCGTTGCCCGAGTACTGGCGATGGGAATAGGAATTAGGAATTCAAAATTAGGAATTAGGAATTGAGAATTAGGAATTAGGAATTCAAAATTAGGAAATGGGGCTGTGAAAGAGAACAATGTTGTTAGGGAAAAAAGTTATGCCTTTGCGGTCCGAATTGTGAAGGCTGGCCGCCATCTCGTTGACGAGAAGAAGGAGTATGTGCTGAGCAAACAGTTGCTTCGATCCGGGACTTCGATTGGAGCCAACGTTGAAGAGGCAATAGGCGGTCAGTCAGGAAAGGATTTTTTTGCTCAACTCAGCATTGCTTACAAAGAGGCCCGCGAGACCCACTATTGGATACGACTATTATCGGACACCGAATTCCTGACGACCAATCAATCTGAGTCCCTGCTTAAAGACGCCGATGAACTCCTGAAAATCATTGGCAGCATTTTGAAGTCGCTTCGCGAACAGCAACAAAATCCCTAATTCCTAATTCCTAATTCCTAATTCGTCATTGGCTTGGAAAGGCGATTGCGCCTCTTTTTGGGCCGGATCGATGTTGGACCAAGGGCTGGTTGGCTCCTTGCGTACGATGCGAAAATAGTCAGCGATCGTCGACGTCGCGTAAAATCGATCTTTCGACTTACGGAGGAGCGATCCAACAGCATCCACATGCTGACCAAAATCGCGGGTCGTTCGCGGAGGCAACTGCTTGGCTCGACCGAAGATCGGATACACCGCCAAAAGCATCAGCATTCCCAAAAAGACGGCATGAATGGTAATCACGTTGAGCGGCCAAATCGTTAGCATCTCGAATCCTTTTTGTTGATCAGAACTGTCGTCCTTTCGAACCAAGGGATCCATTACTCCCGACAAGAAACCGATGTCCTTTTTGGGTAACAGATCCAAAACGTTGTAGGCCAGCTTTCGATTTTGGGAGTTCACCAATGCAATATTGGAAATCAACGAGGCGTTCGCAAGTACCACGATTTTAGAGTCTCCCCATCCAGGCGACGTGACCTTTGCAATGAGTGGCAGTCCTTTGTCTGTCGCCAGCAAAGGACTTAGTTCGGGCATTTCGTCGTCGCGTAGCTCTTTGACCAGTTTCAACATATCTTCATCACTCGATTGCCATTCCAATTCAAATTCCGGAGGAGTGGTTGATTTGGTTGCGGCTGCGGTGGTTGCGGCTGCGGTGGTCGCGGCTGCGGTGGTCGCGGCTGCGGTGGGTGGTTTTTCGAACATCTTCTCTAATTCCTCTTTCGAGTAAGAGTCGTAGCCGTGAATGTGGCTTCGCAAGGAGATTTTTGCTTGGTTGGGATCAATCCCATTTGCCCAAGGGCCATCGAAACTTGTGATCCGCTGCTCGGTTGTCTGCTCATGATCCATCAGGAACCACGGAGTTGCCATTTTTTTGCGAGAGTTTGCCCGCATCAGATCCAGTTCGGCTTGCTGAGTGGCGCGATCCTGCATAGCCTCGATGTAGCCATCCGGATCTTCCTGCTCGTTTGCATCGTTGGCGATCTGACTCCAATACTCCGCAACGGGCGAGTAGTCTCTGCCTACATACACCAACGTTTTTCCGCCAGTCGCCAGCCACCGCTCGATCCAATCATACGTAGCGGCTTTGTGCTTGAGAAAGCTATCGGGCGTCCACACGATGGCTTGTAGCTTTGTTGACGAACGCGGAGAAAAGGACCTAACGAGCATGGTTCGGCGGCCATCCGCTTCGCACATGCCTCGAAACAACGATACTCCTGCCGGACTCTCGCGGGCGACACTCCCCTCGCTCGCCCCGTACTCGGTTCGCAGCCGTCCGCCGCAACCAACGACGGTCATCGCAAGGCATAGCATCGCAAGTACTCGACGCATTGAACTCATGATGCATTCACCCCCACAAGCGTCGAATGATCGCTTGGTAAGTTTGCTCCCAGTTGATGAACCGATTCTTGAAACGTGGGCAACTGCCCCCAAATGGTTTCAAAAGCATCCTTGCTCAGTCGGTGCTTTCCAAAAAAAGCGAACTCGAAGGCCTGAACGGTCTGGCTGGTGAATCCACGCAGGCTGTCGCGATCTCGCAGCTCTCGCAGATAGATTCGGTTGGTCTTGCCTCGTTCGATTCGAATGCATCGGGCCGCATCCAACTCCACAAGAACATGACTAAATAAATAGATGATCGCTTTGGAATAGTCGCCGGTGTCTCGATAGCGCTTCGCTTGATCCAACAACCCCAAGGTGGATTGCTCAACTTCAAACGGCAAATCGAGAATCTTCGCATTCTCGCGCTCTCGGGCGACGTACTTTTCTCGATTGTCTCGGAAGTAGGGTGACATCATTCCATTTCTCAGGACCAGAATAACTATCAATGCAATTCCCAGCATGATGCTCACCAGCAAGACGATTCCCCAACCTTGAAACAGCCAACCCAAGATTTCGGCAAACTTTTCGGCAATCCTAGTCCAAAACGGAGAGCGTTGTTCGTTCTTGCGGCCCGCGACGCTTTGGTGTCGGTCCGACACGTCCAACTGCCGCTTGCCTGCTCCGCTTTTGAGCTTCGACTTCGACGATTGGGACTTCGACGATTGGACCTTCGACGTATCCGGATCAACCCAGACCGAGTGCGTTGACCGTCGGATCAAGTCGGCGTCCTTTGCCTCGATCTCTCTCGGCGCAGTGGATGCTTCCTGAGCGGTCGTCGGCATGTCGGTATTGAGGACAAGCAACAGGAGTAGCCATCCAAGTCCGGTTTTTATCGCCCCATCCCAGCTCATGATGGCAGGCCCTCCAGCCGCTGCGATTCCGCTTTGAGTCGCAATTCTATCTCCCAACCTTCGGTCCGAATTCGAGAATTCATGTACAACAAGAATCGAATCACCGTCCCCCAGGTTGCCACCATCCACACCACGGTTGGATACAACACAAAGTCCATCCAGGGCCCCCAACGCCATATACCCGTCAACACTCCAATGAGGAACAGGAATCCCATCGAAAGCGACAGTGCCGTCAAGGCCTCCACCATAGCCACTCCGAGATGGACGCTGAACAGTTCCAATGCGAGGCCGGAGTGGAGCCAGCTGGATCGTTTCATGTAACTGAGCTGCTCAGGCCGATCCTTGGATTTGAAAATCGGACACCTTTCCAACAACAAGATCTCAGGGGCAAACGGTCGAAAGCCCCGAATGAGCTGAACCAAACCCGTAAAGCAAAGCAAGTAAAGCGGGACCTCGATTTCCGGCCGAAAGATAGGATCACGAAATAGTAATACCAAAGGTACCAACGAAATGAGCGACAGACGCCAGATACCGATCACGAGGAGAATGGCACTAGCCCGGCCCCATACCGCAGAGAATACTTGCCGAACAGTCGGACGTTCGATGAATACGGCTTGACCGATGAAATACGTAACTCCGCAAAGTGCCAAAGGGGATTGGATCAAGATGGCGGACGTCAAAATCCACAAATATCGAATATGGTAGACACCCACATCTCCCACATTCAATGAGGCCATCACCAAGGAATCGTATTGAGTCAACGGCCACAGCAAAACCAAATCCACCAAAGCGAATGGCAAAACACCC
>JBEBHM010001019.1:0-2593 GCA_040080875.1 Pirellula sp. | reverse complement strand
TCGTCTAACTGGCTACGCTCGTGCGAACAGCAACCTGACCCAGTCTTGGAGTCTGACAAGTGTCGGTGACTGGTCGAGTATCACGACCAACGGCACATCTCAAACGAGAACACACGGCCCAACGCACGAACTGCTAACCGCAGGTGGCCAGAATGTCACGACCGACGTCAAAGGCAACATCACTGTTCTTCCCTCCAACCTCCTGACTCCCGCCTCAACCCTCGGCCTCGTCTACGACTTTGACAACAAGATGAAGTCCGCCGATGTTGGTAACAACAGCAGTGTCGACGTCGAGTACAAGTACGATGCACTCGGAAGACGAGTAGGTCGTAGCGGTTCAAGTGGTTCCTATGCTTACGTTCAAGCCGACCAACAAACGCTGGTCGACTACGGACTTGGCGACGCGCCAAGTTCACCCTTGTATCGTTACGTGTACGGCAGCTACATCGACGAGCCGGTAGTTCGCAAGGGCGCAGGCAGTGGTGGAACGATCTACTACTATCATCGAAACCAGCAATACAGCATCACCGCCATAACGAACTCGAGCGCCGTTGTAACCGAGCGCTACGCCTACCAAGCATACGGCGAGCCAACAATCCTCGATGGATCCGGCTCGGTGATCTCAAGTTCCTCAATCAACAATCGGTATACGTATACCGGCAGAGAATGGGACGGCACAGTAGGCCTGTACCACTTCCGAGCAAGATGGATGAGCGGCCTGACGGGCCGGTTCTTGAGTCGAGATCCGATGGGGTATTATGATGGCAAAGGTCTCTATAACTGTGCATTGTTATCTCCTCTTGCATTCGTCGATCCACTAGGCTTGTATACGATTTCGGAGCCGCCTCCTGATCGATTTGAGGACTGGCTGAATACTAAAAAAGATCCGTTTGAATTGCCTAGGCCAATGCGTGAAACACGAACAAGGTGCGAGTATCGCCTGCTAAGCATGACGATTGAATCATCTCCACTAGACTGCCAGGCTGAGTTTGAGATCGAGAGAACATGCGTTACGATCACGCGAGATCGATACAATCCACCCAACAGTCCCGACGGGTGGCATTATTTCAGACCAATTGTCGATTTGAGTTCGTACGAAGGGGCTTTTTCAATTAATCCCGAATACTGCGGCAGCTGCGCGGATGAGTACATTTACGTTAATGGGTTGCCCATTCATCCGAACGTACCACCGGTTGCTACAGATACGCTTTGGAGGCCAAACCTACCTCCGAACATAATCTAAAACGAACTTAGAAGGCTCGGAATGAATTAAAGTACAATTTTGCACCTGTGTTTTATCATTGTGTCAGTCTTTAACTTTGGCTTCGTTGCCCAAGAAACGAAACCCACGTCCAGGAGAAGAATCGAATTCGAGCCACAGTTGTCGGGGTACTACAAGCTGGATTTTGGGGGTAAGTTAATCGTTCGTTTGCGCGACAATTCACTTTTGTTGGTCTCCGGAATATGCGATCCGTTGGTTCCATTTCAGCGATCTCATTTGGCAGTGTGGAAAGTTGGGTCCCTGAAGGAATTTAATGAAATTTTGCTGACCAACGGTCCAACAAAGCTTGGCGATTCTGCAAAACTTACCGCAACTGCTGAATTCCGTTTAGTGACTATTGAGCCTACTGGAAAATCGATCGCCTCAAGTCACGAATTATTTGGTGCAAGGGTTCTAGCACAACCAATGGGACTAGACCACGTGTTGCTGAGATTCGACAAACGCAAGTGTTCAGCTGTCGTAAATTCCCCTTCGAAGGAATTGCTGCCTACGTTAATCGAATCGGATTTTCAGGAACTCAAGTAGCAATCGTACACTTCTTCTTCCTTAAAACTTGACTAGAGCATGACGGTTTCCGCCAATGCGGCGACGAACGTCCAATTGTGCCTTTTCGCAATGTTTCCCTGTTACGGGCCGAATTGCGGTCGCATTTTTGGCCGAATTGTGACTGTAGAGATTTAGGGTGCTTTTTCGGGGTGTTGGCCGAAATATCGAAATTCTGGAGAAGCGGTTGAAGTGTGAATTGTGAAGTTCGAAGTTCGAAAGCTGGGACCGGCTGAATTATCGTCGGACTTTTCGGAACTGAGTTGTCGCCGACCGAATTGTGGTCGTACTTTTGCCAACTTGGGAATCGTTCCCCTTCTTCGATTCGATTCCGCTGGCCGAGTACGGTCTTGGTTCGTAAATCTTGGCTCCAGCAAGCATGTACGTAAAAAAAGTGCGATCAATTCTGTCGAGTGATCGCACTTGATTGGTTGTCAGAATCAAGAATGCATACTACTACATGGTGGCGGATTGCTCCGAAGTTGTATGCTCCGAGGAAGTACGACGGTTAGTGTCGCGCCGGTACTGCAGTAACCAATTCTCTAGGATGCCAAAGGCCGGTAAGAAGTCGTAGCCCTGGATCATCATCAGGTCGATGTTGTTAAAATTCTTGCCGCAACAGAAACAGTGTGCAAGGTTATTGCGTGGGTTCACCGTCGCTCGAAGTTCGCTGCAATTCGGACACTGAAAGCGAAAGTAACCATCACTCTGTTTTGCGATCGGACCGAAATTTCCAAGCCGCTGAATCGTCAACTTCATCGGTAACTC
>JBEBHM010000292.1:0-9807 GCA_040080875.1 Pirellula sp. | reverse complement strand
TTCTTATCATTGATCGGCCTCAGAGGGTTGAAGGCCGATCAATGATAAGAAGACTACAAAACTAGCCCTCCAAAAAACTGCAAACTTTTTCCACGGCTACCGGTACGTACTACTTGACACTAAAGGCCATAGAGATGTTCATCTCAAGCTCCCCGCCTTTGCCTTGCCCAGTTCGGCCATCAATTCGACAGCTTGCTGCTCCCATTGCCCTCGCCAAAACGCACCGGGATACATGAGGCCTCGTAGTACGTACTCCATGGTCTCTTGGGCTGATTCGTTCACTGCATTCGATAAGCCGTTCCAGTCATCGCGAACTGTTTCACTGGCTTGATGGATCGCCTGCTTATTCTTGGCTTCCAGCATGGCCCACAGGTGCATGACGCGTTCGTCAATCATCAGTCGTTGCGACAAGTAATTTCGTAAGTTGCTGCCTCTGGGCCGAGATTCGACATTGTAAGCTCCTAATTGGAGAAACTTCTTACCTGCCACGCCGCGCTTCCAGTCGTTTGCCAGGGCCTTGCGCCGCGCTTGATCTCGTTGCGTCGAATTCGCTACGAAACGAATCGACTTGTCAAAGAGTTCACCGCCGAGCAGTAACTCAGTGTTGGGCTTTTTCAATTGACGCACCAGCATGACCTCGGTTGCTTCCGAATAGCTCTGAGATTCAAGATTCTTTCCTGCGCGAAGAGATTCGGCGACGCGCAATGCGAGAGAAAACGACTTGCGATAGGCCTGCGTGACGGCTGGATCCGGCCTCGATTCGCTTTCCAGTCGCAACAGCATCAAGTCGTTCCACATGTTTTTGAGTGAATTCAGGTCCGATGTTTGGTTGCGTTCGAATTGAGAAGCAATAAACGTTTGGTTCAACAGAATGAATTCTCGCACGGAGACTGGATCGACCGCGCGCTTTTGTCCGTCTAACGCGCCGGCTGTAGTGATGTCGGTGTCCGCTCGATGATCGGGCTCGTAACGACCGGCGCCAGCCGTCGCTACGAATGGCATCGGTTCATGGTAAACTCGCAGCAATTCATTTCGCAATTCCGTCGGCATCCGTGGGATCTGCCATAGTCCCACGAAAAACGGAATCGCCGGCAGCACAAAAAGCATTGCGAGCCAACCCGCATGGGCCAACCAAAACCGAATTCCCGTTTGGCCATCCATCCAACGTTTCATCCCCATCCACGTTGCGATCCACGGGAATGAGAGTGTGATCAGCGTCAGCCAAATGGGAGCCTCAAGCTCCACCAGCGCAAACCCAAGGTAACCAATCACAAGGCTTGCAAACGCTGGTGCCACAATAGCCGATACGACCGGGCTTTGGATCGCTTGGCCGACCCACTGCGATAGCGCGTAGATTCCGAACAAAACGAACGTGTACGACAGGAAAACGCCGAGAGACCCAAACCAACGCACATCCCATTCTGTCAACGCAAATGGATTGAGCCAATACAACCAGCACAGCAATACCAAACCGACGCACGTCAGAATGCAGAAAGGCACCGCATGGCGAGTGCGCCACACCTGAGTTGGCTCGACCCCTCGATCCGCACAAAACCGAATGCGTTGATTAAGACGATCACCCTGAAAGCTAACGACTCCAAGCCAACAAACCGCGACGGCGACAAACCCTCCAACCGCATTGATCGAGGGAACGTTCTCGATGGAATTCGGAGGGCCATTTGGGCCAAGCAACTGCACTCGAATCTGCCACGCGACATAAACCGAACCGACGAGGATGACATTCGTGAGGATATCAAGTGCAAGAGCGTTTTGCATGGTGAATTGACGAGATAACGCTTGACTCTGCGTTTGCGGTTTCCGTTTGAGCCAATCGATGGCCAGTGTCTTCGAGAGGCTTCCCAAAAAGACTCGCGACTCGCGAGGGTGGGCACGCGCAGGGGCCAGTCCCCGAACTCCGGCATACCAACCGTAAACGGCCACCACGACGATTCCGACCATGAGACATCCGATCGAAATCCCGTTCGACAAGTGCTCATTCCGAAAGAACTCAATGACTTGAATCAACCCTGCCGGAAGAAATGCCAATGGGACGATCAGTATGAGACTAACAAAGGTCGAGTGAAATCGCCAAGATATCGCAATGCCACACAGTAGCACGAATAGGCTATAGAGAACCCCAGTAGGATCGGTCGTGTTCAAAGCACCAGCGATCCCGGGACCTAAACGTGTGCCAAATTCGCCACGTTGCCAAGCGACAGCCGCAAACATGGCCAAGCTGATTCCCCAGACAACGAGCAGGGCTGCTATGGCCGCCATCAATTTGGTCCGGATGATTTGCCGATGCGGGATCGGAATGACTCTGAGCCAGTTGAGCGTTCGCTGCTCCTTCTCTTGACCCACCAGCAAAGCGCCCGCTCCGACCGCAAAAAACAACGGCATGCCGAAGAGTATTTGAACGCTCATGGATCGTCCCACGTTGGGCGTTAAAACCCCAATGAAGTGCAAAAGCAGTCCCAGCAAGGCTAAGATGCCTATGAGTGGAAACGCTTGTCGCATTTCCTTGTTCATCAGATGAAGATCGAGACGTAGCCATCCAGTGCTCATGATGCTTGTCGCTCCGATTTTTCCATTGGGTTGGTTTGGACAAGTCGATTCACCGAAGTAGGCTTCCCTCGCGTGCAGGCAACGAAAAGTTCGTCAAGCGTGGCTGGCCGAACCGCGACTGACTTTACCCCGGAGCAGGACTCCAAACGACTCATGATCGGGTCGACATCGCCGCGAACAACCATGCATACTTGTCGCCCCTCCGACACTTCGCTAAGAACCTCCACGGGGCCATCGAGATGTGGCAATACAATCAATGGATCGGTCAAGCTGATGGTGATTTTATGCACAGACTCTCGAAGATGGTGTAGCGAGTCCACGATTCGAATTCGCCCTTGATGCAGAATGGCGATTTCGTCAGCAACTCGCTCGACTTCTGCAATCTGATGACTTGAGAGCAAGACGGTACGCCCAGTGGCAGCCCGCTCGACCATGCTCTCAAGAAATTCTCGGCGTACGAGAGGGTCCAGCCCCGATGTTGGCTCGTCAAGTATCAGCAGCTCGGGATCATGCGCCAAAGCTAGAGCCAACGCCACCTTGGCGCGCTGGCCTTTGCTCAAATGCTTGATCTTGCGATTTTGAGGTACCTCGAATCGATCGATGCTTTCCCGATAACGATCCATGTACCCATCCGCGTAAAACGCTGCAGCAAACCAGCCGATTTCTCCTACCTGCATCCAATCGTAGAGCGCCGGGGCGTCCGACACATAACCGATGCGCCGCCGAATTTCGAGGTCGTCGCGCCGTGGGTCGAGCCCTAGCACGCTGCACGTTCCCGCAGACGCTAGTTGGAATCCTGTTAGAATCCGGATGAGAGTTGTTTTGCCAGCACCGTTCTCGCCCAACAACGCGAACACCGTACCCGGTTTGACACTTAGATCAATTCCACGAAGCGCTTCACAGCCGGGAAAGTGCATCTCCAGACCCTTGACCGAAATGGCTTGGCTCATGATTCCACCTGTTCTGTTGAGTTCGAATCCGATGAAGAGACGGTCGCTACGTTGCCGTCCAGCAGCTCGATTTGTTGGAGAACGATCTTGCGAAGCTCCTTGGCAGACAGGCCGCTATGGAGCGCCTCGGAAAGCACTCCGCGAATGCGTTCCTCGATGATGTTGCGCCGCGCCGCTTTGCAGGATTCTGCCGCGTTGGCACAAACGACCAAGCCGCGACCTCGCAATGATTCGAGGGCGCCATCGCTCTGCAATTGCAGAAACGCCCTCGCGAGGGTGTTCGGGTTGATGGCCAATCGTTGGCTCAACACGCGGACACTCGGGAGCAATTGCCCCGGCAAGAGCGTCCCCTCCGCGATGGCGAATTTCACTTGGCGAACGATTTGATCGTAGATCGCCAAGCCGTTGTTCGGGTCAATCGAAAAAAACATCTCCAAGCTCTCCCCATTCAATCGGCAGACTGGTTTACTAGTTACATAGTACAGTGCTTGAGCGGCGATGCAAGAGGGATTTCAAGAATTCTGCCTTTTCATCCAACAGACCCGATGACCAAGGAATGGCAGACAAAAGAATGTTTCGGATGACAGATGGAGCGCCTAGGGCCGGAAAAATACAGGCCATGTTCAGTGTTAATCACTCACTGCCAATCAACAACAGGAGCATTTTTGCAGTCATGAGTAAATCTAACCACCCAATCGAAGTCCAGCCAAAGCACCTGCTGGGCGCGGCCGTTTTTTTGCTTGCTGCACCTTTATTGGCCTACCTGGTTTTTTCGGGATGCTATTCCGTTGCGGCCCACGAACAAGCCGTTGTGTTGCGATTTGGCAAATACCTGCGCACGGACGGGCCTGGGCTCCATTTCAAGGTGCCTTGGATCGAACAACGCTATCTCGTCGACCAAGGCGAACGCTCGCTCCGATTGCCGCACGTAACTTCGGATTCGGGGGCGCGGTCCGTCAACTTGGATGAACAAGAGGACAAGCTGATACTGACTGGAGATCTCTACGCTGCGGTGGTCGAATGGAACGTAATTTGGCGAGTCACCGAACCCAAAGACTATCTGTTCAATTTCAATGGCGACACTGGCTCCGTGAACCGAATGATCGTCGCCGTGGCTCGCAGCGTCATGCACCAAGCGGTTGGCGATTATTCTGCCGAAGAGCTGCTGACGGGCAAACGCGAAGAGATTACGCAGATCGCGCTGAAAGAACTCTCAGTTCACCTTACCGAGTTCGGAAGCGGGATCTCGATCACGGATCTTCAAATGCAACGTGTAACTCCACCCGATCGCGTTCGAGCTGCGTTTGACGAAGTCAACGCATCGATTCAACAGCGGGATCAACTGGTCAACGAAGCGTATCGCGAGCGAAACCGGCTCATCCCCGCCGCCGAAGCCCAGCGAGACCGATTGACGCGCGAGGCCGAAGGGTACGCTTCCAGAAAGTCCGCCGAGGCACAGGGCGAAATATCCGCGCTCCTTGCCAAATTCGAAAGTTACAAGCTTGCTCCTGAAATCACTCGCGATCGGTTGTATCTCGAAATGATGGAACGCGTGCTGCAGCAGAGCGGTCCCAAGATCATTCTCGGCACGAACATGGGGAGTGCGTTACCGGTTCTCAACTTGAATTCCGCCTCAACTCCCATACCTGCGGCACAATTGAAATCCCACAACGAAAACAGCCAAGCGAAACCTCGATAAGGCTCCTACAAAATGAAATACACAGCAATCACATTGGCGGCTATCGCATTGGTCTTGATCCTCGCCCCGCTCTTCGTGTTTATCCTCGACGAGCGAGAGATGGCGGTCGTCCTTCGGTTTGGGGCTCCTAAACATTCCTACACGGAGCCCGGACTCTATGGCAAAATTCCATTCGCTGACTCGGTAAGGCGCATTCCCAAGATCAAACAGTTCTGGGGTGATTCCAAGCACGACTTGATGCCAGACTTGCCGACCATCGATGACAAAAAGATCGAGTTGATTCCGTGGGCGATCTGGCGCGTCAATGATCCGGTCGTGTTCGTGCAGCGATTGCGTTCCATGGATGTCGCAGAACAGCGTGTCGAGCAGATTGTTCGAAGCTCCATTCGAGACGTGGTGACCAAATACGATCTAGAAGAATTCGTTCGCAGCACCAACCGAGAACTCTACATTGGCGAAGCGTCCAACGTCAGCGTTGCGGAACGAATACCTTCGGGAGTGCCTGCCGAAATCGTCCAGTCCGCGCAACAGAATCGTCCCAAACGCATTCAATTCGGTCGAGCACAGATTCTCGATCGCATCAAACGCGAAGCCCAGAAACGCCTTCTGGCCAGTGTCGAGAACGAACCCTCTGCCCGCGGCATCGAGTTGATCGATGTAGGAATCTCGCAGATCGGGTTCGTCGATAGCGTTCGGCGCAAGACATTTGATCGCTGGGTTGCCGAGCGCCAAGCCATCTCTGCCAAGAACGTCAACGAGGGAGAACGCCTTAAGTCGGCCATTATCAACGAGACCAATGCGGAGGTAGCACGCATCGAGGGTGAGGGCCAACAGCGCGCCAGTGAAACGAAGGGTCGTACCGACGCAGACATCATCAAGCGGTACGCCGAAGCAACGCAACAGACCGGCGAGTTCTTTACCTTTGTCCGAACGTTGGAAGCGTACGAAAAATCGATCCATGCGGACAGCCAGATCATCCTCACCACCGACAGCCCATTCTTCCGTTTGTTCAACGACAAGAACGCCAAATAACCGCATGCGAAACCGCGATACCCCAGCGGCCTTGGAGGCCGTCCCACTTTCCAACATCACAAATCATTCGTTTTGTTGAGCTTGAGGGCGCTAGCCGATCGATCATAAGACTCGGCTAGCGCCTCAGGCTCAACAAAAACCCTGCGAAAGACTTGCGACGAAAGTGCAACGCCTGTTTCCGACGCAACTTGTTGGGCGCCGCAAGCGATGCGGTGTTGCTTTTACTTCCCCTCGATTATTTCCCATCGCGTTGTCTCGACGCCCATGCGTCCAAGCGGCGTTCTAAGATGTTAAGTGGCATCCCTCCATCCTTGAGGATCTCATTGTGGAAAGCGGCCAACGAAAACTTCGGTCCAAGTCTTTGTTCATAACGAGTTCGCAATTCGCGGATTTTGAGCGACCCTATCTTGTAGCTCAATGCTTGCCCGGGCAAAGACATGTAGCGTTCGATCTCCGCAATAGCGCCTGCCTCACTCGTCGACTCGTTGTCCATCATGTATTGGATCGCTTGCTCGCGAGTCCAACCACGCCAGTGCAGACCTGGATCTACCACCAATCGAATCGCGCGATGCATCTCGTCGTTGAGTGCCCCCATGGTTTGACGTGGGTCGGTATAAAGCCCTAACTCCTTCCCGAGCGACTCGCAATAGAGAGCCCATCCTTCGCCATAAGCTCCATACCACAAGATCCGCGCAAACTTTGGTAGCCGCTCATTCTCTTGTTGGAGTGAGATCTGATAGTGATGCCCAGGGATCGCCTCGTGCAAGAAGAGGGACTCCATTCCGCTGGTCACATTGAATTTGGACGCATCGGGAATCGGCGTATAAAAAATTCCAGCTCGCGTGCCGTCTGCGGAACCCGGCATGTATTCTGCGCTGGCGGTACTTTCGCGAAAGGCTTCCGTTCGCCTGATTTCAAAGGGTGTTTTTGGGCGATTCTTAAACATCGAATCGAGCTTCGGTTCGATCTTGCCTCGGATCGATGCAAATGCGTCGATGACTTCGTTGGGCGTTTTGAAAATCAAGAATTGCGGATCTTCCCGTAGGAAAACAAAGAAACTGGCTAAGTCCCCTTGGTAGTTCATTTGCCCTTTGACACGCTCCATTTCGGATCGAATGCGAGCTACCTCGCGTTGCCCGATCTCAAAGATCTCATCCGGCTGCATGTCCGTGGTCGTCCAATAACGCGTAAAATACAGATAGTGTTGGCGCCCATCCGGTAGATCGCTTATACCTGATGTCGTCCGGCAGCGGGGCAAGTACTCATCTCGGAGATACTCCCCAAGCGAACGATAGGCGGGCACCAGCGTCTTTTGAATCGCGTCGCGAAACGACTGTTCGAGCCGTTTGCGATCCGCATCAGAAAACGCCTTCGGCATGTTGACGATCGGCTGATAGAAGATCGACTTTTCCAGTTCTCCTACAATCGACTCGTCAAACATTTGCGGTATCATTTTCTCGGCCAGCGCTTTCGGCAATACATACCGCTCACTGCTTCCTCGCTTAAACTGATCTACCGCAACTCGCGACCAAACGCCAAATGCTTCGATGCGTTGCAACCAATCGTCGTAGTCTTTGACGCTCTTGAACGGATGGCTGCCCGTACCGCTTCCCATCTGCGCGAAGCTCAAATGCAATCCTTCGAATTGGGTTGCGGGAATGCGCTCGGCTTGTAGCTTGAGTCCGTCAAGTCGAAGTTGCAATTCGAACTGGAGTATCTCGGCTGCCAATTGGTCCGATGCATCCAGTTGGTTCGGATTGAGTTTCGAAAGCTGGTCGAGGGTACGCTGATACAACGCTTTTTCGCGGGCGACGAACTCGGGCGAGATGCGAGCTGGCATCAAATGGTTGTAGCGGTTATCGCCAATCGCCGTCGCTTCCAGCGGGAAGAGGATCAAGTACTCCTGGTAGTAATCATCGAAACACTTTGCGGCGAGAACACGATGCGACGCTTTGTCTTGGGGGGCCCGCCCATAAATGCTTGACGATGTTGACAAGTACAGGGCTACAGAAAACGCTATGAATGCAGGATTCAACACTTGTGGTAGCAAAGTCCGAAAATCACGATGTTTCATAAATGTCCGATCCAAGGAATGAGTTAGTCCAGCAATTCTATCGAAAGCAGTGTTCTGATATAATTGACCGCTCGGGATGAGAAACGCCTATCCAATGTACTTAACGTCCGGTTTTCAATGAATGACACAGACACAAGAAAACAGAATTCGGCATTGCCGCAACTTTCCATCGAGGAATTGCAAGCCAAATATGAGGAACTAAATCGTCGCAAGATTCAGGCCGAGACTCGTCACCGCGATGCCTCCGACCAATTGCAGAAACTTCGCAGCCAAGCGCTTGCAACATGGGGAACGGACGATCTCGACCAACTCAAACTAAAGCTTGTTCAAATGCAGGAGGAAAATGAATCGCGACGAACGAAATATCAAGCGGATTTGATTGGCATCGAGACAAAGCTTCAAGAAATCGATGAAAAGTACCAAGCCATTCGCAACGTCAGCAGTGGCGGCGAATGATCCGTTTCGCTCCGTTGATCACGAGTGCTCACAACACGTGGATCAAATCGCTGCAACGGCTTCATCGATCTGCGGAGCGACGATCGCAAAAGAAGTTTCTTATCGAAGGGACTCACCTGATCGAGGAAGCCATCGCCACTCGCTGGCCATTGGCTGCAATCTGTTTTGATTCCCAGTGGGCTGAGTCCAACCAGAGCTTGTTAGAAAGCGTTCAGGCCGATCCGCTCCGAAAGGATGTGATACTCCAGCCCGTCTCCAAAGAAGTCTTGGCACGGCTTGGGTCTACCGATTCAGCGTGCATGGTCGTTGGGGTTGCAGTTAGCAAACCGATCGATCACTCGCCTCTGGCTCGACAGTCTCTGGCCATTGCCGTCGAGTCGCTGCAAGATCCTGGGAATCTCGGCTCGTTGATTCGAATCGCTGCTGCGGCCAATCTTAGCTCCATCATCCTTAGCCCCGACAGTGTCGATCCTACCAACCCGAAAGTGCTCAGGGCAACGGCTGGCCAATGGTTTCGGACACCACCGATCGTAACGGATCTCCCCGCTCAATTGGAATCGCAACGATCGATGCAAGTCCAGATTTTGGCGGCCGCTGCCGAGGGCGAAAGCTATTGGAACTGCGATCTAACCAAACCCACCATGCTCGTGCTGGGAAACGAAGGTGCTGGGTTAAGCCCCCAAGTGCGTTCGATCGCATCGGGATTAGTCTCGATACCGATGTGCAAGGAAGTCGAATCGCTGAACGTTGCAGTGTGTGGAGCATTGCTCATTTTCGAAGCCCAACGCCAACGACGCACGTAGCAGCGTCACTCCGTGCCGCTGGTCATCGATCTTAATGTAATCTCGCTGAACTGATTCCATTTCAGCGTAGCAACCTGGTTCTAAAGTGCAAATCCATTCGGGGATTAGGGTTTCAGCCAACGGGACGTCCGCCTCGGAGATGCGGACCTACGTGGCAGCGTCACTCCGTGCCGCTGTGCAACCCTCATCCCTCATCCCTCAACCCTCAACCCTCATCCCTCATCCCTC
>JBEBHM010001018.1:0-2594 GCA_040080875.1 Pirellula sp. | reverse complement strand
TCAAACTGCTGGGATCCGTGAGCATTTGGCGTGAGGAGTACCAACAAACCGAAGATCACCTGCAGCGGACGCCGTACGCGTATCAGCAACTCGTCTGAGAATAGGGAGCGGCCACGGCGCGAAGCAACTGTGCCGTGGAAATGTTTTCAAGCAATGAAGAGCTTATGATCGCCCGGCACAGCAATCTTCTTTTCCCAAAAGGCCGTTCACGCACATGATTAGACACCAAGGTGATCTACAACAATCGCGAAAAAAAACCTTCCTGACCAAAGCTGCATGCGAAATGACGCCTGACGAAATGTTGTTGGCGGCAGGAGGGGTGAGCGTTGCATTGGGGTTAGCCACCACCGACGTACAAAAGCGTCAACAACAGTTCGGCGAAAACCTGTTGATTGAGGCATTGCCTACGCCGACCTGGAAAAAATTGGTTGCACAGTTCAAAGACTTGGTAATTTTGATTCTGATTTTCGCGGCGGTCCTTTCCGGTGTTCTCGGCGAATGGGTGGACGCGCTCGCGATTTTGGCTATCGTCGTGCTCAACGGTGTGATTGGCTTTGTGCAGGAGCAGCACGCGGAACAGGCGATGTCGGCGCTACTAAGAATGTCGGCGCCGTCGGCTAAAGTTATCCGAAATGGAACGCATCAAACGATTCCCGCCGCCACTTTGGTGCCGGGAGATATTATCCAAGTCGAAGCGGGCGACAATATTCCGGCTGATGCGAGGCTTGTTCAGTCTTTTAGCCTGTCTATCCAAGAAGCGGCACTTACCGGCGAGTCCGTTCCGGTCGAAAAGAATGCTGACGTCGTACTCGCGGCCGACACGCCGTTAGGCGATCGCCGTAACATGATCTATATGGGAACAGTCGCCGCCTCCGGCAAAGCCTGGGGAATGGTAACCCAAATTGGAATGCAAACGGAACTGGGGAATATCGCGGGCATGCTCGCTCGGCATGAACCGGAGCCGACACCGTTGCAACGACGACTTTCGGAACTTGGTCGCGTTTTGATTGTCATTTGTCTAGTAATTGTTGGAGTGATTTTTGGGTTACAGGTTTGGCGTGGCGGCAATGTGATTGAAGCATTTCTCGTTTCAGTTAGCCTCGCAGTAGCTGCCGTTCCCGAAGGACTTCCGGCGGTAGTAACGATTGCTCTCGCCCTCGGTGTGCAACGCATGGCCAAACGCAATGCCCTGGTTCGCAAGTTGCCGAGTGTTGAGACGTTAGGGTCGGTATCCGTGATCTGCTCAGACAAGACCGGTACTTTGACTCGCAATGAAATGACCGTTCAGGAGATAGCTACATCGACTGAACGGTTTCGCGTTACTGGCATCGGGTACGCGCCTCGCGGCGAGTTTATGCGAAATGACACGGCCATCCAAATTACCGAGAAAGATGACGTCTTTCTTGCATTAAAAATCGGAGCATGGTGCAACAGCGCCGAAATCGCTCCCAATCCGAACGGCGATCAAACATGGCAGGTTATCGGAGATCCGACGGAAGGTGCACTCGTCGTCGCCGCGATGAAAGCACGACTCGAGCTCTCTGCGAGAAGAGCTGAGATTTTATACGAAATTCCATTCGACTCTACTCGAAAATTGATGTCCGTCGTGGTGCGTGAACGCGACGGTAAGCTGCTGTTTTCCAAAGGTGCACCAGAAATTTTACTCGCGAAATGTAATCAAGTTCATAGCGAAGGAAAGATTGAACCGCTTACAGACTCGCTTCGACAACGACTCTTGGATGCCAACGCAGAAATGGCATCGCAGGCATTGAGGGTCTTGGCCTTGGCATATCGACGCAATATCAACGACCAGTTGGGGTCCGATCTAGAATCGCAACTAGTGTTCGTGGCCTTAGTGGGAATGATCGATCCACCGCGCGAAGAAGCGAAGGTTGCGGTGGCCAAGTGCCGAGGTGCCGGAATTCGGCCGGTGATGATTACCGGCGACCATCCGGCAACCGCCTTCGCCGTTGCAAAAAAAATAGGCCTTACCAGCGGCGATGAGCGCGTATTGTCCGGTACCGAACTCGAACAACTGACTGATGTGCAACTCGGCGAGCAGGTCGAGAGCATTGCGGTATACGCTCGCGCTACTGCCGAACACAAGCTGCGAATCGTTCAAGCGTGGAAGTCCCGGGGGCATGTCGTAGCGATGACGGGTGACGGTGTCAACGATGCTCCAGCCATAAAGGCTGCGGACATCGGCATCGCAATGGGAATCACCGGCACCGACGTAACCAAAGAAGCTTCGGACATGGTGCTCACGGACGACAACTTCGCTTCAATTGTCAGTGCTGTCGAGGAAGGACGCGGCATCTTCGACAATATTCAGAAAGTTTTGCAGTTTTTGCTTTCGTGTAATTTCGGAGAGATCCTATTGATGTTAGTAGCCAGTTTATTGGGATGGCCTGCCCCGTTGTTGCCAATCCAATTGCTGTGGATCAATCTCGTAACAGATGGTCTGCCAGCTCTCGCACTGTCGCTGGAACCACCAGAACCCGGCGTGATGAACCGTCCGCCGCGTCGCGCCCGAGAGTCGATTCTTACCTGGCGATTGGGTTTCGTTATTTTCATGCAAGGAACTCTTGTTGGAC
>JBEBHM010000291.1:0-9814 GCA_040080875.1 Pirellula sp. | reverse complement strand
TTGGCAGTGCGGTCCTCAAATCGGCCGAGCGGTTTCAAGAAATGCGATTTCTTTTCGAGGACGACGAACATCAATACTGGCGAATCAGTGGCAGAATATCTGGATCGCAAATCCAAGACTTTGAAACATTGTTATCCGATTGCCAATCGATGATGGATCGTTTCAAAGCAGAACCGGGACGCGAGTCCATGCGCCTCGACTTGAGCGGCGGCGTTCCGCTTGTGTTCCGAACACAGCGACAGCTTTTGGCAGACCTGCTGAATAGTTTTTTGTCTGCATTTGCAATGATTGCACTTTCTATGGCGATTCTATTTCGGAGTGTTGCAGGTGGCATCTTAACGATGATCCCCAATTTGACTCCCGCAGCGATTGTGTTTGGGATCATGGGGTGGATCGGATTGGGGGTCGAGATTGGTACGGTTTTGACGGCCAGCGTCATGATGGGTGTTTGCGTGGACGATACGCTCCATTTGGTATCTCACTTTCGGCAATTGAGACGCAAAGGTCTTAAACATGACGCGGCGGTGAGCGAGGCTCTATCGAACTGCGGCGGTGCGATGCTTCAAACGGCTCTCGTCTGTGGACTCGGGATGTTGGTGTTTTCACTGAGTCCATTTACGCCGGTGGCGAGATTCGCCTGGCTGACTTTTGCACTCTTAATGGTGGGCGTGGTGAGCGATTTGGTTTTAACGCCCGCCATGCTGCTGTCTCCGCTCCATCATCTCTTTTATTGGGAGCGGCGAGTCAAACGTCCGTCGACTCGTTCTATTCTCTTGAGTCGTGCGACTACCAAAATTTCGTGACATGAAGCAACGTTCGAGGCTTGCTTGTACGGCATTTGAAGAGTTCATGCTTGAACAGGATTTCCCAACATTTCCTTGTGTCATTTGTTTACGAATGGCTCTCACGGGCCAACTGCAGCGACATCACTTTGCCCATGCAGTCGAGTGGATGACCGAGTCTAATCCTCTGTTCCGCAGTCGGATTGTTCGCAATTGGCAAGGAAAGCATAGCTGGGAAATCCAGCCCAAAGCGGACCACTCCATCGAATGGCTGCAATCGGAAGGCGAACCCATCTGGCCCGAGACAAAGGCGATTGATTTGGTCTCGAAAACAGGGTTATTGATCGAAGCCATCGAGGTAGGTAAATCCTCAACATCTTGTCGCAGCGTCGTATTCATGCAATTCCACCATGCGGTCGTGGATGGGCTTGGGATCATGAATGCCGTTCACGAAATGTGGCTATACTACGATGCATTGTGCAATGGCCGAGCAGTGCCATGTTGGGATCGAATCCCTCACAAGCTATCGCAGAGAAACGATTTTGGATTGAGTTTTCGAAGGCTCATCAAGTTGATTCCAAAGCAGGGCATCGGTCTTTTGGGAGTGCGGCAATACGTGATGCGGAATCCGAAACCTTTGGTGGACATGGCAGATCCAGCCAAGTTCGCATTGGCCGAGGAACGCATTCATGCGATTTCTTTTCGGTTGACTCGAGAGGAATCGGAGGGACTGAGGCAAGCCGCGAGGGTTCGAGGTCAGACGGTAAACGATCTTGTCGCTGGTATTGTGTTCGAAGGATGTCTGGAGCTTCGGCGGCGACAACCCTCGCATCAGAACACCGAGTGGCTTCGGATGATGGTTCCGATCAGCATGCGTGGTTCCGAGGAGTATCGACTGCAGACTGCTTGCAACATTGTCAGTTGCGTCTTTCTGGATCGCACACCCGTTCAGATACAAGATCGAGCAGCGTTGCTCGCAAGCGTCCATGCGGAATTGGAATTGATCAAGCGGAATAGATTGGGCTTCATCTTCCTGTTTTCGATTTGGCTGAAGAAGACACTGTCGATCGGTGGCTCGAGATCTTCGCATCCATTGCCGCGTCGTTGTCAGACGAGTGTAGTCTTTACGAATCTAGGTCGAGTGTTGTCCGATGGCCGGACCGACATGCATCGGCTTATTGTCGGCGGAACGACTATCGAAAGCGTTGAGATTCTGGCGCCGCTGAATCCATGGATGACCGTGGCTTTCATCGCATTGCAGTATGTAGGCGAGCTGCAATTGACGTTGCGATATGATAGTCGTTGCGTCGCGCAGTCGGATGCGCAAGAGCTTCTGGAACATTGCATGTATCAGCTTCGACAGATCCCAGAACGAACGCGAGGCCCGGCGTGAGTTGGTTCGTCGTTTTATGCATGGGGCTCTTGATTTCCAGTGCGATTCAGTTCCTTTTGGTCGCAGGATTTGTCCGAAAGCTTCGACAACCAACCGCAAAGTTGATCACGGATGAAGAGGCACCAGCGGCCATGGTGGTGTTGTGTCTGAGAGGGGGCGATCCATTTTTGAAGCGTTGCCTCGACGGGTTGATCGAGCAAGACTACCCGAATTATCACGTTTGTTTTATGGTGGACTCGGAGTCGGATCCGTCGTTGCTGGCACTCGGTGAAGTCCTTGGTGGCAGTTCATTTGCCAATTATGAAATTCGGTACTTGGTCCAGCCGCTGACGACGTGCAGTCTCAAGTGTTCGAGCTTGATCACCGCACTCGCACCCAGGATCAATTCAGATGGATTTGTTGCATTCTTGGATGCAGATACGATTCCCCACAAAACATGGCTCCGGGAATTGGCAACGAGCCTGCAGTCAAACGACGTTGGAGCCGCTTCTGGCAATCGATGGTATATACCGGAGCGAGCGAGTTTGGGCGCAATGGTTAGGCATGTTTGGAACGGTGCAGCCGTCGTCCAGATGTATTGGTACGAAATAGCCTGGGGAGGCTCCCTGGCGTTGAAATGGGACTCCATTCGACGAGCAAATTTGCTTGAGCGATGGAGTCATGCGTTGTGCGAAGACACGATGTTGTTCCGCGAACTGAAATCGATTTCCCAGCGAGTAGCCTTTGTTCCAACATGCATGATGATCAATCGCGAAATTTGTTCGCTGAGCTCGTTTTTCGAGTGGGTAATGCGACAACTCTTGACAGCTCGACTGTATCACCCAAAATGGCCTGCCGTGGTTGTGCATGGCATATCGTCCGCCGGATTGCTCGTTTGCGGTTGGATTGGTTGTTTGGTGTCCTTGATCTACGGTGATTTGCCCGTGGCATTGTTATATGCAATGGCAATGAGCAGCTACCATGTGTTCTTGACGATCATGTTGCCGTGGATGGAGTCAGCTGTGTTGGAAATTGCAAAGCGCCGAGGTGAGGGTGTTGGCTCGACCAGACCGATTGGATGGTTACAATACTCCTGGTTTGTTTGGAGCACGCAATGGGTTTACACCGTTGCACTACTGAGTTGCCTCAACATGAAACGAGTTCTCTGGCGCGGCATTCAGTACGAAGTGCGGTCCGCATTTCAGATTCGGATGCTCGGATATAAGTCCTACGAGGCGGAACCTGCTCCAAAAAGCCAACTTTCGCAGTCACTCTGAGAATCACGATCGTCTTTTATCATGCCTGACACATTTCTGAATGCCTACGATGCGAAGGCTTTGTTTCAAGACATCGAATCGTTGGTGGAAATGATTTCATGTGTGACGGGAGAACGTCGATTGCAGACCGCGTTGACTCTTCGATCCGAGAATAAACAGCTAGGAAGCACCGTTTGGAATGAGCTCAAGGTCAGAGGGATTGCCCCGTACCGTTGGTCTGACGAGTTGCTTACCTTCTATCGGGAGACCACGGCATTCCTGTTCGAATCACTTGTTTGGAATCGAAGCAGTCAAAAACAAGCCATGCAGAGATGGATTGCGGGCTACCTCCAGCAACGTTTCGGGCGCGCGTGTCGAATCTTGATTTATGGTGATGGGCTCGGGTTCGATAGTGCTGCATTGACGATGTTGGGTCACGAGGTCACCTATTTGGAAGTCTCTAGAAAAGCGATTGCCTTTTCGCGACAGTTGTTTGACAAACTGGGGTGCAACGTGCGAATGCTGGACGATCCAGAATCCATAGAGGGCGGGTATTTTGATGCTGTCGTGTGCCTGGACGTTTTGGAGCACGTGCCGAACCCCGTCGACTTAGTTCAGTCGATTTATCGTTGTATGCGCAAGGACGGTTGCCTCATCGTGCATGCGCCTTTTTGGTATCTTGCGAAGAGCGTTGGAACGCATCTGGCGAGCAACCGTCGATATAGCGGTGCTGTTCACAGCCTCTATGGCAAGTGTGGCATGCGGGCAGTTAACGCATCATGGTTCTGGGCCCCTCTTGTCTTGACTCAAGAAATTGCCGCAGAAAAAATGACGAAGTCTGCGGCCATTCGGTTTGCAACCGGAGGTGTTCTTTTAGGTCTGGCGAGATTTTGGTCGACACCCCACTCATATGTTGCCCAGTTGGTGCTAAATCGGTCACTCGCCAAATGGCCAGAGTTGGATTCGTTGATCAAAATCCTTGAACATTCGGATAGGTAGCCTGATTATGCAACTTGCCACCGTCCTTACTCCGGTCTCCGACGAGAACTTGCAATTGGCAGCTCAGTGCGGCGTGACAGATCTTGTTTGTCGCTACTACGGCACCGACGCGCACACCTTGCAAAGCACCTTCCGAAGGGCGAAATCGTTTGGATTGCGGGTCTCGGTCATCGAGGGGTACTTGCCGATCGAAAACTTGAAGATCGGCTGCGACGACGGGAGCGAGCTGCGCGCGATGAAGACCTTGATCCATCAGATGTCCGATCAAGGGATCTCGCTCTTGTGTTACAACTTCATGGCAGGTACCGATTGGGCTAGGACTCGCTTGGACGCCCCAGAACGCGGCGGAGCTCGCGTGACGGCTTTCCATTTGGCGGATGTTGAACAAGCGGTCCTGCTCGGTCATCGTCCGTCGAACCCTGCCCACGAAGAGATGGCTCGGCGGACCACTCCTGAACAACTCTGGGGTTACTTGCAGCAAATGTTGGATGAACTATTGCCGGTTGCCGAAAAGTGCGGCGTCGTCATGGCCATGCATCCGGACGATCCACCGCTCCCCTCGTTGCTCGGCAAGCCACGCATCATGCATTCGGTCGCATCCTTTCAACGCCTCATGAAATTATTCCCGAGTCCGAACAGCGGGATCTGTTTTTGTCAGGGGACCTTTGCAACGATGGGTGTCGACATACTTGACACCATCAGGACGTTTGGCAGCAACATTCGTTACGTACACTTTCGAGATGTACGAGGCACGGCAGAGTCGTTTGTTGAGACGTTTCATGACAACGGCCAAACCGACATGGCAGCAGCGATGCGGGCGTTGCAGGAAATCGGATTTGATGGACCGATTCGGCCCGACCACGTTCCACAATTCGTTGGCGAGGATGGCGAACCAGGTTACACGATGCTTGGCCGCCTTTTCGCATACGGCTACATTCGCGGACTGATGCATGCAACCACCGCATTGCCGAGTCATTAGGTCGGGCCCACTGTCGAACAATTCTCCGAATTGTTGTTCAATCCTCATTCATCCAACCCCGATTTGGGTTTCACGATTTAGTCCCGATAGGGACGTCAGATGCCTAGGCGGCGGTTACAACCGCCCTTGGGCCAAAGGCCCAACCCGCGCACGCCAGTCCTGGAGGGACGACAGATTACCGCGACAGCGGATAAAGCTAGAGGGGATTAGAGAGGCCATCACTGATTCTAGATTTGATCAAATTACCGAAGACGATTTTCGATCCAATCTCGTCAAACAATATGGATTGGCCCCCTGAGCGAAGCGACCATCGAAATTATCCGGACCCTTTATCGTTTCCCTCTTTCCAAGTTGGTTTGCCGCCCAAGACGCCGCTAGGCAACTGTCGTACCTGTCGGGACTATGTCGCGAAACCCATATAAAGATTGGTTTAGTTAGGATCGAACAATTCGGAGAATTGTGCAACAGTGGGATCACAACTCGGATCGGCGGTAGCCTGGGTGGTTTCGATCGAACATTTCTGGCAACCAACGTGCCCCTAAACCACTTCTCGTTGGCAGCGCAAGCGTTCCATTGAGTACGCTCATCGGCTCGTCGATGAGCAACGGATAAAGTGTCGCTAAGTGAGCCCGAACCGTCTCCTGAAATGCAACTCCCGTGTTGGCTGCTGCGATGTTCATCCCCGCCAACAACGTGAGCGGTCCCGTGCAATCGTGCATGAGGGTCGGAACGTTGTAGTGCTGAGCCAACTCGACGATGCGCCGAGTTGGGCCAATCCCGCCAACCCACGTCGGATCGACCATCAAGTAGTCTGCTGCGTTGGCGTCCAATACCTGCCGATAATGATCAACCATGACTAACATTTCACTCACCGCGACGGGAACATCGATCTGGCTTCGAAATGCAGCCATCGCGTGCACGGAATCAGGTCGCAGGATGTCCTCCAACCAAAGTGGTCTCACGTCATGCATCGCCCTAGCAATGTTTCGGGCTGCCGCAAGCGAAAAGAATCCGTGTCCATCCAATATCACCTCGATCTTGTCTCCTACACGTTCGCGAATTGCGTGAAACGGTGCGAGCCCCTCTTTGATATCGGACGGTGATAAATACTGTCCTCCCTGCCGACGATAGATTTCGTCGAACGACCAAAGCTTCATGCCACGATATCCCAACGCGACGAATTCCTCGGCCAAGTCCCCGGGCGTATTCATGCTGGCCCAGTTATCCTGCAATGGACCCGCTTGCCCTGGATCACCATGCCCTGGCCAGCCGGATGCGGACGGTGTTCTTAAGTTCGTTCGGCCGTAAAAGGGGCCGCCGCAACTGTTGTAAACCGGAATCGAATCCCGCACCGGCCCACCTAACAATCGCCATACCGGTAGACCCGCAAGTTGGCCCGCAATGTCCCACAACGCGATGTCCACTGCAGACAGCGCTCGAAGCTCCGCGCCTGTCCCTCCAAACGCGGTGATCCGCTCGTACAAAAATCGCCAATGACTCTCGATGGCCAGCGTATCCGACCCCAGCAATCGAGGAGCCATGAAGTCGTGGATGACTGCCGCCGCAGCGGTGGGAATATAATAAGTCTCACCGTGACCAATCACCGGAGTACCCGACACGGTCCCCGCATCTGTATGAACTCGCAATGCCAACAACCCAGGCATCACTTCATGAGGGACCACCGTCTCAAGCACTGTGATGCGAGGACCACGACGATAAGCATGCTCCTGAGTCAACCCCGACGCGCGTTGAATCAATTGCTCGGGGCTTTGAGATTCACTCATCGAGAGAAACTCTATTCGTCGGTCGCGGTCTGTTCAGTATCCGACGAGCGGGTCAACAACTCTTTGGTGCTTGGCAAATCGCAACAGCTTGATTCGCCGCTCCCCTCGGCGCAGCAAGCTCCAGTTGAATCGGCGCAGCACGATCCCGTTGCACCCACGGGCGATACAGAATGGCACGAGCCGCATTTGAGTGAGTCCATCCTCGAGGCTCCGACACCTACGAGTGCACCGGCCCCAACAAGCAATAAAGTGGTCAAAGTGTTTTTGCTGATCATGGCTAAAATAAGTGGTTAAAGTTTAGAACTCCGGAGTCGCGATCGCTGATTCCTTTTTTTCCGTGTTGGAATCGATTGCCTCGGACGATTCTACCAGCTCTTGATCGGAATCTCCATCACTCCAATCTCCGTCATCTAATTTGTCGTCGAATTCTTCATCCAATTCGGTGTCCAATTCAGGCTCGGAGCCGGAATCGGACAAGCGAGAATCGTTGTCTCTAAAGTAATTGCGATTTCGATCATATGCGCCATCGCGATCCATTCCCAACAGGTAATGGTAATTGCCCTCACCTAGTTTTCGCAATGTCTGTAGGACCAAAGCTTGATCCTCTCGCGTGTCGTCAGGTCCGCTGGTGTAGAACGGAACTCCGTCCTTTCCGAATTCGAACACATCGGCACACTCGGTTGGGTTGGTCTCACCAAAAATGATGGAACAAAAATTGGTTTGGGGATGAGGTTCAAATCCGATACCTCGAGCGTAGGCGATTCCATCGTGCATCAATTTGACCGCATACGCAGGCGTTACTTGCCGCAGGTCTTCGCGTTCGCGTAGCGTCGCAAGGTCAAAGTCCTTAATAAAGAAGCAGTTCTTGACTCCAAGACAATACATGTCGATTAGAAAAACACTTGCCGCGAAACCTGCGCGAGTTTGTCGGACGGCAAATATGCAGCTCATGCCGTCACTACTCGAAAGAAAACATCCCGACCAAGGTGCACGTTGAGCTGCCAGCATCAAATCGCGATTCGAGGGATTGTTTTTCTTGTTTCGCTCCTTTTTGAGTTCATTGGAACGCCTTTGCTTCTTTACCAGTTTTTGCTGCCGCTTTTGTTCGTTTCGTCCCATCATCAACTTCCTTGCAATAAACCAGATCTCTGTCGCATCGTGAAAACGCAAAAGGCATTATAAGGCGTCGCAAAACAATTAACTACGGTGCCACGGGCGTCCCGCCTATAATACCAGCCCATATACAGCCCGACGCGCAAGCGAGTGACATTGATCCCGTTTTCAATTCCCAAACGCGTATATTTTCGGGACTGTCACTTGCTTGCGCAGCGAGCTTGTAGGGATTCGGGTCTGTCACTTGCTTGCGCTGCGGGCTTGTAGGGGATGCGGACCTACAGATTAGATTGGCTTGAGTAACTTTCGGCCCAAAGTCGGATTGTAGTTTGTCCATGCATCGTTCGTTGGATCGCTATCAATAATCGCAAGCGCCGCATTGAGCTTTGCGTCCATTTCATCCAAATAGTGAAACGCAATGGCCTCAAGCGTCATTGGGATTTTCGGGCTGCCGTGTTCGAGATAGCCATGATGGCTCACGATGATATGCTTGATACGCAATACGACGTCTGGATCCAGTGGTTTACCAACAGCAGCCAACTCCGAGGTCTTGCGATCCAGCATCTGAACGCCTTGGACCAAGTGCCCGAGTAGTTGGCCCGCATCGCTATACGACAACTCACCCTCAAACTGCAACTCTTCGAGCTTGCCAATGTCGTGCAGCATAGCTCCTACCAACAATACGTCCCTGTCGAGAATCGAATAATTGCTTGCGATCCGATCGGACAACTCCATGAGCGTCACAACATGCTCGAGCAATCCGCCTGGATACGCATGATGCGCCTTAATGCCAGCTGGAGCAATTCGGAACAGTCGTTCGATCGATGGATCGCCATAGAACCCGAACGCAACGTGACGAGCCGTTTCGTTCGAGAGTGTTTCCAACAACTCTCCCATGCGTCGCCACAAATGATCCGCATCGATGCGATTGCCTGCCGCAAAGTCCTCGGGGTCGATGGTCTCTTCGTCCACCGTCACCACTTGATTCAAGATCAATTGCAACACCCCGTTGTGAATTTGCGAAGCACCCTGGACTCGCACGTAAGAGCCCTTGTTGAACCGTTCCGCGATCTTTTCATCCGCGTTCCATCGCATACCCGAGATGACGCCCGTTCGGTCCTGAAGCTGCATCAACAGATACAAGTTTCCTTGTCGGTTCGCTCGCAGTTGCCTGTCCGCAACGCGAAAGGTTCCGTCGACTTGCATTTGCGGTTGAATATCGCTTACGAAAAGCTTTGGCATCTTGAAGTCGCAGTCCCGTGTCCGTGTTGATGATGTATGTCTTGAGTTGCTCGTCAACAAGATATCTCGCAATCAAAAGATGTCCATACGTAAGTCTGAATCAGCGCGATCAACTGCTAGCACTTGAGTAACTTTTGAGCGCACGCTGAAAAATAAGCCGACTGATGATGAGCGAGCCGACGGTTGCGAACAGGGCAAACAAACACAGTCCGATCTCCCAAGGCCGCTGCGGCGAGAGCGGTTGGGCCAGCAAACGCGAAGGAACGTTCACCACCACCAAAATAGGC